>NZ_CAWNYS010000501.1:0-2345 GCF_963878295.1 Aeromonas sp. HMWF014
GGGGGATGACCCATGGTGCAAGGGATGGCGAAAAGATATCTGGAAAAAGTATCTGATCAGTGGCCTTTTGACCCAGTTGAAGTGGCGCTCAAAAACAGCAGAAAGTGGGGATCGCAAAGGAAATGGGCCGTCGCTGGCGGCGATGGCCTGCGAAGCTAGGCCGTGACTGGCTTTGGCTGACTTACCCACAGAATCTGTGGATAACCCTGTTCATGAATCTTGGTGATCAGCCTGCAGGCCGCGCCAATACTGGGGTACAAGGGCTGTTCAAAAAATACCTGAAGAAAAATGTTTCTATAAAAATCAAATAGTTATGTGTGGCAGAACAAAACGCTGTCGAGCCAAGAGAGGAAACAAAGAGAGGTTGTCACCGCAGGGCGCGGCTTGTGCATTAAAATTGGCAGAGGAAAGTACTAAAGTGGATAACTTGCACCGAGATGGTGAGGAATTGGCTCCCCCGACTGGACTTGAACCAGTGACATACGGATTAACAGTCCGCCGTTCTACCGACTGAACTACGGGGGAACATCAGGCAAGGAGGGGCACTATACAGAGCTCGCTTTTCGAGGTCAATAGCCGCTTTGGCAAGAGAGTGGATACCCAGGTTACCCCAACTCGGAGTACACTTCTGCCTTGCTGTTTTTTGTCGGGAGTCGTCATGAGCAAGTTATTCCAGTTGGCCAGCCAGTTTGAACCTGCGGGAGATCAGCCAGAGGCGATCGCCCGCCTGCTCGATGGCATCGAGTCCGGCCTCGCCCACCAGACCCTGCTCGGGGTGACTGGCTCGGGCAAGACCTTCACCATGGCCAACGTGATCGCGACCCTCAACCGCCCCACCATGATACTGGCTCCCAACAAGACGCTGGCGGCCCAGCTCTATGGCGAGATGAAAGAGTTTTTCCCAGAGAATTCGGTGGAGTATTTCGTCTCCTACTACGACTACTACCAGCCCGAGGCCTATGTGCCGACCACGGACACCTTCATCGAGAAGGATGCCTCCATCAACGATCACATAGAACAGATGCGGCTGTCGGCCACCAAGGCCCTGTTGGAACGGCGGGACGTGATCATCGTTGCGTCTGTGTCGGCCATCTATGGTCTGGGGGATCCTCAGGCCTACCTCAGCATGATGCTGCACCTCAAAGTCGGGGACGTGATCAATCAGCGGGACATACTGCGCCGTCTCGCCGAGCTGCAATACACCCGCAACGACATGGCGTTTCAGCGTGGCACCTTCCGGGTGCGTGGCGAGGTGATAGACATCTACCCCGCCGAATCGGACAAGCTGGCGCTGCGGGTGGAGCTGTTTGACGAAGAGGTGGAGCGGCTCTCCCAGTTTGATCCCCTGACCGGCGCCATCGAGCAAACGGTCGTGCGCTACACCATCTACCCCAAGACCCACTACGCCACCCCGCGCGAGACCATTTTGGGTGCCATCGAGCACATCAAAGTGGAGTTGAAGAGCCGTCGGGAGCAGCTGTTGTCGCTCAACAAGCTGGTGGAAGAGCAGCGCATCAGCCAGCGCACCCAGTTCGACATGGAGATGATGCAGGAGCTGGGCTACTGCTCCGGCATCGAGAACTACAGCCGTTACCTCTCCGGCCGCGCGCCGGGGGAGCCGCCGCCCACCCTGTTTGACTACCTGCCGGGGGATGGCCTGCTCATCATCGACGAGTCCCACGTCACGGTGCCGCAGATCGGCGCCATGTTTAAAGGGGACAGATCCCGCAAGGAGACGCTTGTGGAGTACGGCTTCCGGCTGCCCTCGGCGCTCGACAACCGGCCGCTGAAGTTCGATGAGTTCGAATCGCTGATGCCGCAGACCGTGTTTGTGTCGGCTACCCCGGGCCCCTACGAGCTGGACAAGTCCGGTGGCGACGTGGTGCAGCAGGTGGTGCGTCCCACCGGCTTGCTCGATCCCGAGATCGAGGTGCGCCCTGTCACCACCCAGGTGGACGATCTGCTCTCAGAGATCCGGCTGCGTGTCGCGGTCGAGGAGCGGGTGCTGGTGACCACGCTCACCAAGCGGATGTCGGAGGACTTGACCGAGTATCTGGCGGATCACGATGTGCGGGTGCGCTACCTGCACTCCGACATCGATACGGTCGAGCGGGTGGAGATCATCCGCGATCTGCGCCTCGGCAAGTTCGACGTGCTGGTGGGCATCAACCTGTTGCGCGAAGGGCTCGACATGCCGGAGGTTTCCCTGGTGGCCATTCTGGATGCGGACAAGGAGGGCTTCCTGCGCTCCACCCGATCGCTGATCCAGACCATAGGCCGCGCCGCCCGTAACCTCAACGGCAAGGTCATTCTCTATGGAGATACCATCACCAACTCCATGAGGG
>NZ_CAWNYS010000502.1:0-9268 GCF_963878295.1 Aeromonas sp. HMWF014
TCACAGACACACGCGGCGAGTAGGAGCAACGTTATGAGCAAGATCACCACCACCAGCCTGCTGAAGATGAAGCAGGAAGGGCAACGCATCACCGCCATCACCGCCTATGATGCCACCTTTGCCAAGCTGTTCGACGACGAAGGGGCCCACGTGCTGCTCATCGGCGATTCACTGGGCATGGTGCTGCAAGGAGGTCAGGACACCCTGGCGGTCAACATGGATGAGATGGTCTATCACACCCGCTGTGTGGCGCGTGGTGCCAGCAAGGCGCTGGTCGTCGCCGACATGCCGTTCATGAGCTATGCCACTTCGGATCAGACTTACCAGAACGCCGCCCGCCTGATGGCCGCCGGAGCCCGCATGGTGAAGGTGGAAGGGGGCGACTGGCTGTGTGACAGCATTCGCCACCTGACTCGCAATGGCGTGCCTGTCTGTGGCCACCTCGGCCTCACCCCCCAATCCGTCCATGTGTTTGGCGGCTTCAAGGTGCAAGGTCGCGACGAGTTCCAGGCCCAGGAGATCTACCGTCAGGCCCTCGAACTGCAAGCAGCCGGTATCCAGATGCTGGTGCTCGAGTGCGTACCGGTCGCCCTTGCCGAACGCCTCACCAAGGCGCTGCGCATCCCGGTGATCGGCATCGGTGCCGGTCCCGCCACCGATGGCCAGATCCTGGTGATGCACGATGCCTTAGGCATCACCTCAGGTTACGTGCCCAAGTTCACCAAGAACTTCCTGGCCGAAACCGGTGACATACGTGCCGCCATCCGGCTCTATGTGCAGCAAGTGAGCGAGGGGACCTTCCCCGGCCCCGAACACTGTTTCAACTGATCCGGCGCTATGGATGAGAGCGGGGGCACAAGCCCCCGTTTCGCTGTCCCTTGCCCGCTGATGCAACCCGTTTTCTCTCTTTGATATTTCCGAAGGTGAACTACCGATGTTGGTCGTTAACAATCCTGCCGCTCTGCGTGAACAGATCGGCCAATGGCGCCGTGAAGGGCGTGCCATCGCATTCGTGCCCACCATGGGCAACCTCCATCAGGGGCACCTGACGCTGGTGAAAGAGGCGCACCGCCATGCCGGTAAGGTAGTGGTCAGCATCTTTGTCAACCCCATGCAGTTCGACAAGGCAGAGGATCTCGTCAACTATCCGCGCACCCTGGAGCAGGATTGCGCCGCGCTGGAGAGCGCCGGTGTGGATCTGGTGTTCACCCCGACGCCGGAGATCATGTATCCGCAGGGGCTGGCGAGCCAAACCTTCGTCGAGGTGCCGGGTCTCTCCGGCCTGCTGGAAGGAGCGCTGCGTCCGGGGCATTTTCGTGGCGTCAGTACCGTAGTGACCAAGCTGTTCAATCTGGTACAGCCGGATGTGGCCTGTTTCGGCCAGAAGGATTACCAGCAGTTGGCGCTCATTCGCAAGATGGTGGCCGACATGGCCATGCCCATCGAGATCGTCGGCGTGCCCACGGTGCGGGCCGAAGACGGGCTGGCTCTGTCGTCACGCAACGGCTATTTGACCGCAGCCGAGCGGGCGTTGGCCCCCGAGCTGGCACGCACCATGAACTGGATTGCCGAGCAGATCGCAGGGGCCGATCACCACCTGCCCTCTCTGGTGGCGCAGGCCAGCCAGCGCCTCGATAACGCAGGTTTCCGTACCGACGCCATCGATATCGTCGATGCTGTGACC
This sequence comes from Aeromonas sp. HMWF014, assembly GCF_963878295.1. Taxonomy (NCBI): domain Bacteria; kingdom Pseudomonadati; phylum Pseudomonadota; class Gammaproteobacteria; order Aeromonadales; family Aeromonadaceae; genus Aeromonas; species Aeromonas sp. HMWF014. Next base: position 1,685 of record NZ_CAWNYS010000502.1, read on the forward strand.
CTGGAATCCGCAACCGACCAGAGCCAGCAACTGGTGATCCTGATGGCGGCCTATCTCGGCAAGGCCCGCCTCATCGACAACCGCGTGGTCACGCTTCAGCACGCCTGAGTCAGTCACAACCTGGAGAGTTTCATCTCCAAGAGCTTTATTGCCTCTTCCTGTTCCTGCCCAAGCCCGGCCAGGAACAGGCCCGGTTTCAGGTGCTGCCATATCCTGCATGAAGATGGCGGCCAGCAATACATAGTCACCCGCCACATCGCCACTCCGTTTGCCGAAGGGGCGTTTCCCCATCGTCTTTAACGAGACCTGGCGTAACTGCCTGCTCGATGATGGTCTGACTGCCAGGTAGAACGTCTGCGTCTACCGTGATGAGCCGGCGCCGAACGAGGCCCCCAGCGCTGACCTGCACTGGACCATACGAGCAGACGCCCTCATAGGGCATGGTGCCCCCCCCCGGCAACCACCGGGATCCGCGAACGCAACAAGAAACAGGGCGCCCGAATGGACGCCCCGTTTTGAGTACAACTCAGTGCCGCAGCCCGGTACCGCGGGAGATGAGCCACCAGGCCAGTCCGTAGAGCGCGGCGATGAAGCCGATGATGATGAGGTAGGCGGTGCCGAGCGGCACGTCAGAGATACCGAGGAAGCCGTAGCGGAACGCGTTCACCATGTAGATGATGGGGTTCACCTGGGAGACCCCATGCCAGAAGGGCGGTAGCAGGCTGATGGAGTAAAACACCCCGCCCAGATAAGTGAGCGGCGTCAGCACGAAGGTGGGAATGATGCTGATGTCGTCGAAGGTCTTGGCAAACACGGCGTTGATCAGCCCCCCCAGCGAGAAGAGGATGGCGGTCAGCAGCACGGTAAAGCAGACACTGAACAGATGGTGGATCTGCAGCGGCACGAAGAACAGCGACACCAGGGTGACGATGAGGCCGACACAGAGGCCACGCGCCACGCCTCCCCCCACGTAACCGGCGATGATGACGTAGTTGGGCACGGGCGCCACCAGCAGCTCCTCCACATTGCGCTGGAACTTGGCGCTGAAGAAGGAGGAAGCGACGTTGGAGTAGGAGTTGGTGATCACCGACATCATGATGAGTCCAGGCACGATGAACTCCATGTAGCTGACCCCCCCCATGTCACCGATGCGCGAGCCGATGAGGTTGCCGAAGATGACAAAATAGAGGCTCATGGTGATGGCGGGGGGCACCAGGGTCTGGATCCAGATCCGGGTGAAGCGGCTCACCTCCTTGGCCAGAATGCTCTTGAAGGCGATGTAATACGTGGTCAGATTCATGCTTTTCTCCCCTCCTCGACCAGACTGACGAACAGCTCTTCCAGTCGATTGGCCTTGTTGCGCATGCTCAACACCTGCACCTGCTGGCCCGACAGCTGCTCGAACAGGCTATTGAGAGACTGACTCTTGTCCAGATCCACTTCCAGAGTGCGCTCATCCTGCATGCGGCCGTTGAACTCGGGCACATTCGGCACGGCGGAGCCCGGTGCCAGATCCAACATGAAGGTCTCGCGGCTCAGCTTGCCGAGCAGCTTCTTCATGCTGGTATTTTCAATCAGCCGCCCCTTGTCGATGATGCCAATGTTGCGGCACAGCATCTCGGCCTCTTCCAGATAGTGGGTGGTGAGTATGATGGTGACCCCCTGCTCGTTGAGCTCTTTGAGGAAGGTCCACATGGATCGGCGGATCTCGATATCCACCCCGGCGGTCGGTTCGTCCAGGATCAGCAATCTGGGCTCGTGCATCAGGGCGCGGGCTATCATCAGCCGACGCTTCATGCCACCGGAGAGGGTGCGGGCCGGCATGTCACGCTTGTCCCACAAATCGAGCTGACGCAGGTATTTCTCGGCGCGGATCTTGGCTTCGGCCTTGGGCACGCCGTAGAAACCGGCCTGATGGGTGACAATCTGGATCACCTTCTCAAACTGACTGAAGTTGAACTCCTGTGGCACCAGGCCGAGCTGGGCCTTGGCCTGCTCGAGATCGCTGTCGAGGTCGTAGCCAAACACCTTCACCTTGCCGGCGCTCTTGTTCACCAGCGAGCTGATGATGCCGATGGTGGTGGACTTGCCTGCCCCGTTGGGGCCGAGCAGGGCGAAGAAATCCCCCTGCTTGACGGTCAGATCTATGCCTTTAAGGGCTTCCACGCCCCCCTGATAGGTCTTTTTCAGGCCGCTTATTTCCAGTGCGTTCATTGCAACCCCTGTGATGGCGGATCCCATCTCGATACAGAAAAGGCGGCCGGGGCCGCCTTGCAGACAAAAATGGCGCTCGGCCACCTCGCCCGTGATATTCCTGGAACTTGCTTACTCTTGCGGTACTACCTTGCCGATGAACGGCAGATTACGGTACTTCTGGGCGTAGTCGATACCACAACCCACCACGAATTCGTCCGGAATGGAGAAACCGATCCAGTCCACCGGCACCTGTACCTCGCGACGGGACGGTTTGTCCAGCAGGGTGCAGATGGCGAGGGATTTCGGCTCGCGCAGTGACAGGATTTCACGCACCTTGTTGAGGGTGTAGCCGGTGTCGATGATGTCCTCGACGATCAACACGTCCTTGCCCTTGATGTCGTCATCCAGATCTTTGAGGATGCGAACGTCACGGGTACTGCGCAGGCCGGAGCCATAGCTGGAGGCGGTCATAAAATCCAGGGTGACGGGCAGCGGGGTCTGGCGGCACAAGTCGGCCAGGAAGACGCAGGAGCCGCGCAGCAGGCCAATCATGACCACTTCGTCAGAACCCTGATAACGGGCGGTGATCTCTTCACCCAATTTGGCGATCCGGGCGGCCACATCGGCCTCGGAGATCATCACCTCGACGGTGTGTTTCATCACTTACTCCCTCATGGCCAAAGGGATTTGGCCGTTCATTAACGTCAAAACCGAGGATTCTACCATCCAAGCCGAGAGGCGTCAGGCATACGTGATGCTTTTATCGGCTTATTTTAATTGATAGAGTTAGCAGGCTCTCGGGCATTATCGGTGACAATACTATAAACACCATAATCAATAACTATTAGATGAAAAAACTATGGAACCACGCGCAGAAATAAGACGTCGAACCCGGCTTTCTCCGGAAGCTCGTCGCACTCAATTGATGGAATGTGCCATCGAGGTGTTCTCCCGTCGCGGCATAGGCCGTGCGGGTCACGCCGAGATAGCAGAACAGGCCAAAGTCTCGGTAGCTACCGTGTTCAACTATTTCAACACTCGCGAAGAGCTGGTGGATGAAGTGTTGGCCGAGATCGAACGCTTCGTTCACCAGATGCTGGAACAGGCCTATACCGGCCAGGGTCCAATCAACGACAGCATTCGTCGTCACGTGAAGCTGTTTGTCGATGCAGCCTACGATCAACCCGACCATGCCAGCATCTGGCTGGAGTGGAGTTCATCGGTGCGGGAAGAAGTCTGGCCCCGTTATGCCAAGCTGCTGGACAAGGCATTGGAGCGCATCGCGCCCCATTTGCAACGAGCCATGGATGCCGGTGAGATCCAGAGTGTGCTGTCCGCCCAGGACCTGGCTCGCTCCCTGACCGGTTTTGGTTACGTCATGATGCAGATGATCAACCAGCCACAACGCCCGTCACGGGAAGATGTGACCGATTTTCTGTTCAAGTACGTGACGGCCCCCATCCAGGCCGCCTAACCCGCCTCGTGAATGACAAACGGCGCCGGACTGTTCATGTCGGCGCCGCTTTTATTTGTCCCTTTGCTGCCGGTTCAGCCGCTGTCGCCAGAGATCGCCAGCAAGGTGATGAATCACGGGTCAAGCGTTGGCATAGCCCCAGCGGCTGGTCAGCGCGTGCTCGACTCCGAGGTGATCCAGGATCCGCGCCACCATGAAGTCCACCAGATCCTCGATACTTTTCGGCTCATGATAGAAACCGGGTGCGGCCGGCATGATGGTCACCCCGAGTCGCGCCAGTTTGAGCATGTTCTCCAGATGGATGGCGGAGAAAGGGCTCTCGCGGGGCACCAGAATCAGCTGGCCGCGCTCTTTGATCACCACATCCGCCGCCCGCTCCAGCAAGTTGTCGGAAGCGCCGTTGGCGATGGCCGAGACGGTGCCCATGGAGCAGGGGCAGACCACCATCTGCTTGGGAGCCGCCGAGCCAGAGGCCACAGGCGAGAACCACTCCTCCTTGCCGCAGGCAATTATCTGACCCTCTTTAGCGCCATACTGGCGACATAGATGGGCAGAGAGCGCTTTCGGTGAGCCGGGCCAATCTTGCTGCTGCTCGGTCTTGAGCACTACTCTCGCCGCCGAGGAGGCGAGCAGGTAGACCCGATAGTCCGCCTGCACCAGACACTGGAGCAGGCGCAGGGCGTAGGGGGCGCCTGAGGCGCCGGTCAGTGCCAGAGTGATCGCTTTGTTCATAGTTCGCCGTGGTAATCCTTGAGGCGGGCGATCAGCTTGTCATGAATACCGCCAAAGCCGCCGTTGCTCATGATCAGAATATGATCGCCATCGCGGCTCTCGGCCACCAGCCGGTTGATCAGGGTCTCCAGATCGTTGAACACCTTGGCCGGTCGGCTCATGTGAGCTGTCACCTCGCCGAGATCCCAACCTATGTTGGGTGGCTGGAAGAAGAACACCTCGTCGGCGCCAGTGAAGCAGCCGGCCAGCTCCTCCTTGTGCACCCCCAACTTCATGGTGTTGGAGCGCGGCTCCAGCACCGCCAGAATGCGGGCCTTGCCCACCTTGGCACGCAGGCCGCCGAGGGTGGTCTCGATGGCAGTCGGGTGGTGGGCAAAGTCGTCATAGACGCTGATGCCTGCCACCTCGCCCTTGAGCTCCATCCGCCGCTTGGGGGACTTGAACTGGCAGAGGGCCGCGATGCCATGCTCCACCATGACACCGGCATGGCGGGCGGCGGCGATGGCCATCAGGCCGTTATTGACGTTGTGCTCGCCGATGCACTCCCAGTGCACCTCGCCCTGCTTCTGCCCATCCAGCCACACCTCGAAGGCGGAGCCGTCCTCGGCCAGCTTGACCGCTTTCCACTTGGCATCGTCCTGACCTACCAGCTCCACCTCGCTCCAGCAGCCCATCTTGCGCACGGCGGTGAGGTTATTATCTGCTTTCGGGAACAATACCCGCCCATTGCTCGGCACGGTACGCATCAGGTGGTGGAACTGGCGCTGGATGGCGGCGAGATCCGGGAATATGTCCGCGTGGTCGAATTCCAGGTTGTTCATCACCAGGGTGCGCGGGTGGTAATGGACGAACTTGGAGCGCTTGTCGAAGAAGGCGCAGTCATACTCGTCCGCTTCGATGACGAAGAAGGGGGCAGAACCGAGACGGGCGGAAACCGGAAAGTTGCCTGGCACCCCGCCGATGAGAAAACCCGGTTCCAGCTTGGCGTATTCGAGCACCCAGGCCAGCATGCTGGCGGTGGTGGTCTTGCCATGGGTGCCCGCCACGGCCAGTACCCAGCGATCCTGCAGCACGTGTTCCAGCAGCCACTGGGGGCCGGAGATATAGGGCAAATTGCGGTCCAGTACATATTCAACACAGGGGTTGCCACGGCTCATGGCGTTGCCGATCACCACCAGATCCGGCGCGGGATCGAGCTGGGACGGGTCATATCCCTCGGTCAGTTCGATGCCCTGTTGCTCGAGCTGGGTACTCATGGGGGGATAGACGTTGGCATCCGAGCCGGTGACTCGATAGCCAAGCTGTTTTGCCAACACCGCCAGACCACCCATGAAGGTGCCGCAGATCCCGAGGATGTGAATGTGCATACCGCTGCCTTTTCCAGTAAAGGGAGTGCGCATTCTAGGGTCTGTTGACGTTTGGTCGCAAGCCGCAGGCGTGACGAGACGTCAATAGACCCAGGCAAGCGGGCCACCATTTGGCAGACCCGGGCTGCACGGCATCAGCCAAGGCTGTCACAGTGCCCTTGAAATATGGTCATTTGACGCGACATCGCTATAATATCGGCCTGCAAACTTGACTCCAACACTGAAGGAAACGTCATGAGCCTGAACCTGGTACCGGCTGGCAAGAGCCTGCCCGACGACATCTACGTCATCATCGAAATCCCGCAGAATGCCGACCCGATCAAATACGAAGTCGACAAGGACAGCGGTGCCATCTTCGTTGATCGCTTCATGTCGACCCCTATGTTCTACCCGTGCAACTACGGTTACGTGAACGCCACCCTGTCTCTGGATGGTGATCCGGTTGACGTTCTGGTTCCGACCCCCTACCCGTTGCTGGCCGGCTCCGTCATTCGCTGCCGCCCGGTTGGCGTGCTGAAGATGACCGACGAATCTGGCGAAGATGCCAAGATCGTGGCCGTGCCGCACTCCAAGCTGACCAAGCAGTACGACCACATCAAGGATGTGAACGATCTGCCCGAGCTGCTGAAAGCCCAGATCCAGCACTTCTTCGAGCGCTACAAAGAGCTGGAAGCGGGCAAGTGGGTCAAGGTGGAAGGTTGGGGCGACAAGGCTGCGGCCGAAGCCGAGATCGTCACCTCTGCCGAGCGTTACGCTGCCAAGTAAGCGAACCCTCGCAACAAGGCGCCTCAGGGCGCCTTTTTTATGGGCTGTTGCGGGCGCAGACTCCGCGTCTCGCCAGCAGGATCGCCCTTGATGTAGATGTCACGGCCATTCTGCCGATAGGGGCGATAAAAGTCGCCACCACAGCGATAACCCCCGCCCTGCACACTCATCAGCTCGCAGTTGACCGGCAATACCTCCAGCCACTTGATGGCCTGCTGAAAACGCAGCCATTCCTGCCATTCATGCTCCCGTGCCAGCTTGTCCCGCAGGGCAAAGGTATCCGCACTGGACATCCCCTTGTTGACGAACACCTGGCCCGCTGCCGCAGGCAAGGCGGTCAACAGCAACAACAGCAGTAGAATTCGCTTCATAACGGTTTCCTGTATGACTTATTTCCAGAATTAAATTTAAAGCCTTATCAGGCTGTTACCCAGATCATCAAAACTAAGCTAATCCAAATCCGGCCAGCTCACCTAGTTGTTTAGTATCACCTCGAGCAGGATGCACATCATGAAACTGGCACACGGTCTGTTATTAAGTCTAGTGTTCGCATCCACGGTCGGCGCCAACGAAGTCAATCTGAGCTGGCAGTGGCAGTCTGCCGACGGCCAGCAGAAGCACCTGCGACTGAATGCAGACGAACGCATCATGTCCGCCAGCCGCCACGAGATGACCCAGCTCAACGCCTCCCTCAACTATCCGCTGGAGACACTCTACGCCTACATCAGCCCGCGCCTTTACAACAGCATCAACCTGATCAACCAGACAAGTCCCGAGACCGCCACCAAGTTTCGCAATCTGGAACAGGCCTTCACCCTGCACGACGACAGCATGGAGTCGACCCTGTTCTGGCAGGCCTACCAGCAATATCAGGACGATGCCTTCTACCAGATGCGGGTGGTGCCCTGTGTGCACCCGGCCAATCGCAAGCTGCCCTGCGTACGCCCCAACTACTCCCAGCTGTTCTACCAGTTCAAAGGAGACCTGAGGCCCCTGGCGAAGCAGTTTTACGCCAAGGATCTGGCTACCAGTGTCGGCCTGCTGCAGGAG
>NZ_CAWNYS010000503.1:0-1604 GCF_963878295.1 Aeromonas sp. HMWF014
GGGTTACAACCGGCTGCTGTCCGATGTCGCCGAGGGTAACATTCACTTCAAGGGGGCCGGGGGATACAACCACCTCTCCCGCCAGGGGGCGGGCAGCGACAGCTCTCCTTTTGCCGGCGCCCGCGCTGACGAGATTGTGCTGACCACGGCCACCATGGGCGGCAGCTGGATCAACCAGTCCCACGCCGTCACGGCCATCAAGTCCAGCCTGCAAGCCAATACCTACCTGTTTGCCTTCTTCGACGGCATGTATACCAAGGTCAACCGGATCACGCTCTCCAATGAGGGCGAGCACGGTGCCCTGCGCTATCTCTCCACCTCCTGGTACAAGGAGGGTAACCAGCTCGAAGGGCTTGCCAGCCAGCAGATTGACGATCACCACGGCTTCATCTCGACCCAAACCGATGGCGCCTACCGGCTGAGCGATCTGGTGTTTGAGCGGCGCCAGCGCATCAAGCTGGATGCGGTGGAAGCGGATCTGACCGAAAACAGCTGGATCAACTACGGCGGTGGCGTGAACGTGGCGGCCGCCGACGTGACGCTCTCCAGCGCCAAGATGAGTGGCTACGCCATTTTTGAAGATGGCACAAAGGTCGATGTGAGCGCGATCACATCCCGGGTGCAGGCCAACACCTATGTGTTTGCCAAGCAGCTTGGCCCCTACACCAAGATAGTGGTGGTGGAGCTTGCCAATGACCAGGAGACAGGGGCGCTCAAGTATCTGTCCAAGGCCTGGTACAAGGAGGGAAACCATCTGGCAGGGTTGGCCAATCAGGTCATCTCTGAGCGTACCGGCTTTACCTCCATGGGCAAGGGGGGCTACTCCCTGAGCGAGGTGCACTATCAACTCGATACTGTGACTGCGGTATCGGATCGTCTGCCTGCCACCCGGGAGTTCTCCAGCCAGCTGTTGCTGCCCCGTCAGCAAGACGGCGGCAACAGTAAGGGGGACATCTTCTTCGACGGTGCCGGTGCCGGCAACGTCATCGAGTCCGACGTGACCGAGGGCAACATCCACTTCAATGGCGCCGGGGCGGCCAACGTGCTGATCAAACGCGGTCAGCGTGGCGATCTGGTGTTCCGTGGTGCCGGCCTTGCCAACGTACTGGTGCATCAGGGTGCGCAGGGGAAGATGGATGTCTATGCCGCCGGTGCGGCCAACGTGCTGGTACGCAGCGGGGACGGGGAGTACCTGGCCCGCCTGCTGGCCTATGGCAACATCTCGGTGCAGCAGGGACGTGGCGACAGCCAGGTCGTGATGCTGGGCGGCTACAACACCCACACCCAGATCGGCGATGGCAATGGTCTCTGGCTGGCCGGCGGTGGGGCAAACGTGCTGACCCAGGTCGGTGAGGGGCAGCTTGATGCCATGCTGGTCGGCGGCGCCAACGTGCTGACCAAGCTGGGTGCTGGCCAGCTGACCGCCGGACTGTTGGGGGGCGCCAATGTGCTGACCCACATCAGCCAGGGGGACGAGGCAGCCGATACCCGCGCCGTGTTGCTGGGGGGCGCCAACGTGCTCACCAAGCAGGGCAACGGCAAGGTGCAGGCCATTCTGGGGGGCGGCGTGAATGTGCTGACCCAGATTGGCCGGGGTGATACCC
>NZ_CAWNYS010000504.1:0-3245 GCF_963878295.1 Aeromonas sp. HMWF014
TCTTAAGTTAAGAGGGGCGAAGTGTCTGGATCTTCAAGGGGCCAATCTAGCGATCTCACGATTGCTGGCAGTGTGTCATGCAGATGCACGACGCTACGCTCGCAAACACTGTCATGTCAGTGATGTTGATGATGCAGTCCAAGAATCCCTGTTAGTGCTCTCTCGCAAAGTCAGTGGGCTCAAATCAGTGGCTACTTTCTCCTCTTGGTTATTCACGGTCATTAAACGTGAATGTCATCGACTTGAGCGCATGATGTTTAAGCAAGACCCGCTAGAAGATGATGTGGCAGAGCAACAGCTGGCTAATCGTAGTGATGAATCGTTACGCATCGACCTGACGAATGCGCTGGAGTCCTTGCCCGCACATTACTTGGAGGTAGTGTTGCTGCGAGATTTTGAAGAGCTGACGATTACAGAAATCGCGGAGCGGCTAGGTGAACAACCAGGCGCAATCAAAAGCCGACTGCACAGAGCTCGTGAGCTAGTTAGAGAATATTTAGTCAGTTAATTCTGCACCGATGTTTTGTACGCAGTACGTATTTTTAAGAATCCGGACAGCAGGGCCTGAAAGAATAATCTGACATGCTTTTTGCTGGCTGGTTTATCAACCCACGAAAAGGAAATTCCGATGAAAAAGACAATTACTTCTGCCTCCCTTGCCATCGCTTTTGGCACCGCTCTGGTCATGGCTGCCTCACCGGTTAGTGCTGCCGAAGACAGCAAAATGGCTAGCATGGAGAAATGCTACGGTGTTGCTCTCAAAGGCAAGAATGACTGTAAAGCAGGAGCGGGCACTTCCTGCGCGGGCACTTCTGTACGTGATTACCAAGGCAATGCCTGGTCAATGGTTCCCAAAGGGACTTGCGAGCAGACTGAATCCGGTACCTCACCGACTGGATTTGGTCAGCTGAACGAGTTCAAGGAAAAGAACGCCTAATAGGATGAAAACCATGACACTGCCTGTCCTACCGAGGGCGGGCGGTGTCGGGTTGAAGCCGGAACATTTCCGGACGATCCTCGACACTCGCCCAGCTATCGGTTTTTTTGAAATCCACGCCGAAAATTACATGGTGGCGGGGGGGCCATTTCATCATTACCTCGAACGCATTCGAGCAGACTACCCGCTGTCCATCCATGGTGTTGGGCTATCAATAGGTGGTGAAGGGCCACTGGATGAAGCTCATCTGGATAGACTCGCCACACTCCTTACACGATATCAACCAGAGTCATTCTCTGAACATCTGGCTTGGTCAAGTCACCAAACCACGTTTCTAAATGACCTGTTGCCAGCACCCTATACCCCACAAACCCGGGATCGCGTGTGCGAACATGTGAACCGAGTTCAGGAGCGGCTCGGTCGCCGGATGTTGCTTGAGAACCCTGCTACCTATGTTGAATTTATCGCCTCAACGATGTCGGAAGCGGACTTCATGAGTGAGGTGATTACCCGAACCGGTTGCGGGCTACTCCTTGATGTGAACAACGCCTATGTCTCTTGCGTTAATCACGGACGTGATGTGATGGCCTACATACGTGACTTGCCACTCGCAGCTGTCGGCGAAATCCATCTGGCAGGCCATGCCGAAGAAGTTGATGCTGCTGGAGCCCCCCTACTAATTGATAGTCATGGTGCTCCTGTCGCCAATGCGGTCTGGGATCTCTACAGCACGGTCATTGCTCTCTTAGGGCCTCAACCCACTCTTATTGAGCGGGACAACGACATTCCAGCATTTGCTGGTCTTGCTGCCGAGGCTCGCCAAGCTGAGTTGTTGATGTCAAGAAACAAGGAGATGGGTCTATGAGTAATCAAGCCGAATGGATGACCGCTCTGTTGACGCAAACATCCGCGTCACCGCCAGGGTTAACTACCTGGAATGGGTCAGACCCAACCAAGCGGTTTGATGTGTATCGCAACAACGTGACCGTCTCGCTGACTGATGCTTTGGCTGACAGTTATCCCGTAGTACAAGCCCTTGTGGGCGAGGTGTTTTTCAGGGCAATGGCTGCCGAGTTTATTCGCCATTATCCTCCCGCGTCTCCGGTACTTGTCTGGTATGGTGAGGCATATCCAGATTTCATCGCTAACTTCCCACCTGTAGCAGGCTTGCCATATCTTGCTGATGTCGCTCGTCTTGAATGGCTTCGAGTCGAGTCGTGGCATGCGGCTGACGCAAAACCGCTATCCCAAGAAGCGCTGATCTCATTGTTGTCCGATGAAGCTATGCTTGCTCGTATTTGCTTTACTCTGGATCCGGCTCTGCGAGTCGTGCATTCGATTTATCCAGTGGTATCAATTTGGTCAGTGCACCAGGGCCAAGATCCCGTAGAAGGCATGAGGAGGGTTGATCTCACCTGTAGCCAGAGTGCATTGCTAGTTCGCCCTCAATTGGGGGTTGAGATCATGCACATAGAACACAATGCAGCAATGTTCATAGAACGTTTAAACAGCGGCGCTTCTTTTGCTGACGCAGTGACTGCATCAGGCCCATTTGATATACCAGAGACCCTTAGCCTGCTAATACGCAGTCATGCGTTAGTTGCAGTATCACCGATGGAGCACTCCCTATGATCTTCCGACTCACAACGTTGACCCACTCGGTGGTTCAGCTACTGTCACGCATCCCGGATGCGTGGATTGCACTGCTGGCGCGTTTTTCTATTGCCGCTATTTTCTGGAAGTCAGGCCAAACAAAAATTCAGGGATTTTCTTTGGATATTATTTCTGGGGAATTCCATTTTGGTTGGCCCCAGCTTTCCTCATCAGTTGTCGATCTGTTTAGTTATGAGTACCAGTTGCCACTTATCTCTCCAGAATTAGGTGCCATTATGGCAGCCACCGCCGAGCATCTCTTTCCTGCGCTAATACTGATTGGGCTCGCCACTCGATTCTCTGCATTGGCATTGCTAGGAATGACCATCGTTATTCAGTTCCTTGTTTATCCTGATGCCTATCCAACTCATGGTGTATGGGCGGCAGCTCTGCTGTTTCTCGTTGCGCGTGGCCCAGGACCACTGGCACTTGACCACTTGATCTACAAACGTTTTGTAGCGAGGTGATGCATCCGGTCTCATCTCATCCTTACGACAAACGGGTGAGCGAGCAGGCCCACGAGCTGATATATAAGCTGCCGGACCGCATTACCAAGGTTGGAGGAGCACCTAAACCAACACCGTGTCCATTTTCACTTGGAACGCATTGTCGAGAAGCTGGGAGCCAGCAATAAAAGCCAGGCGATATTCTGGGC
>NZ_CAWNYS010000505.1:0-13857 GCF_963878295.1 Aeromonas sp. HMWF014
GGAATTGGTAAATGGTTGTTTTTGCCCCATGGGAGTTATTCCGACCCCCGATAAATGCAACTGTCAATCACCAGAAAAATAAGAAGCTCTTTATTATCACAAAGAACTAAAAATGAATGTCGCTGGGGTTTTGTTCAAGAGCAAAAATCAAGAGAAGAACTTAAAACTCTAATGTCTTCAGGTTCAAAAGAAGTTGATGACTTTATAAAGTTATTTGAACTAGAGAGTAAATCAAAAGATGATGAAATACAAAGATTAGAAGCAGAAATAAACAGGCTAAAATACAGCAAACGAACAATAAATGAATCCAGTATTGATACTCCAGGTTGCATTGTGATAAATAGTAGCGAACATGAAATTTATCAAGCAGAGAAAATTGGAATAATTATTGAAGCCTTAGAGTTCTACAAAGATTCATGCAGCTCTCACGAAAGAAGACAAATCATCATCTCTGATATATTAAATCTTAACAATCGTAGTGATGAAAAAGATGCCCTTTTAACACAAGTTAAAGAGCTCTTGCGAAACTATACATCAATGAATGCAAACACAAAGAAAACATTTGAAAAAATAGGCTTTGATGTAACTGAGGATGGAAAACATTACAAGCTTATATTCCGTAATGAAAAACGACTTCCTTTTATATTATCTAAAACAGGAAGTGATCATCGAGGTGGATTAAACTCATTCTCAGATCTAAGAAAAGTATTTTTTTAACCCCAATCTTGGACTGCATATTTTTCCAGCCAGCCATTACTCGGCTGGCTGGTTCTACAATGACTAATGGGTTGGATATGATTCTCAAATACTCCACCTATTAATCTCCGCGCCCTCCAACCAATACGCCCTTTCAATCCTCACTTCGACCACAAGCTCGGGATCGTTAATTACCTGCAGCAAAGTCCCCAGATAGTCGGCCAGCACCTGAGCAAGCAGCTAGCTGCAACGAGTGCTCCAGACAGTTGCCCGGCTTATCGAGCAGCAGATCGAGCAGCAGATCGAGCAGCAGATCGAGCTTAAATCCCCTTTCCCAATCCACAAAATAAAAATCCCCCGTTGCCGGGGGATTTTTATTTCTATCGGTTAGCTCTGAGCAAAGGCTCAAGCCAGCAGAAACGCCCTTAACCGGGCAAACTCCGCTGGCAAATTAACGGAGAGCAGCGGCAGCTCGGCGTGCTTGGCGAGCGGGCCGGGCAATGGCACATCCAGATTGAGGATCTCGTCCACCGACTCCTTGAACTTGGCGGGGTGGGCGGTGCAGAGGAACACCCCTACTTCGTCCTCGGCCAGCTGTTCGCCCAGCAGATCCCAGGCAATCGCACCGTGGGGTTCGCAGAGGTAATCCAGCTGGTGCAGGCGTTTAAGCGCATCGCGAGTCTGGGCGTCGTCACGCATGCCTGACCCTAAGGTCTCCAGCGCCCAGCCTTCGCGGCGGCAGAGCTCTTCTACCCTGGGCCAGTTGTTGGGGCGGCTGACATCCATGGCATTCGACAGGGTTGCCACTGTCTGGTGCGGCTCCCACTGACCGGTTTTCAGATAGCGCGGCACAGTGTCGTTGGCGTTGGTGGCGGCGATAAAGCGCTTCACCGGCAGCCCCAGCGCCTTGGCGATAAGGCCAGCGGTGAGGTTGCCAAAGTTGCCGGACGGCACGCTGATCACCGCCTTGGCGCGGTCAGCTTTGGGCAGCTGGGCCACCGCCTCGAAGTAGTAGCAAACCTGCGCCAGCAAGCGGCTGATATTGATGGAGTTGGCGGAGTTGAGGCCAATGGCCTTTTTCAGCGCCTCGTCGTCGAAGGCATCTTTCACCAGCGCCTGACAGGCGTCGAAGTCGCCGTCGATGGCGATGGTGCGGATATTGCCGCCGAGGGTGCAGAAGAGCTTCTCCTGCAAGGGGCTGATCTTGCCCTTGGGGTAGAGGATCACCACTTCGATCCCCTCCAGCCCGTAGAAGGCGTGGGCCACGGCGGCGCCGGTATCACCGGAGGTGGCGGTGAGGATAGTGATCTTGTCGTTAGTTCTAAAGGCCGCGAGGCACTGGGCCATAAAGCGGCCACCGAAATCCTTGAATGCCAGGGTCGGGCCGTGGAACAGCTCAAGGGCATAGGTGCCATCTTTCAATTTGACCAGCGGCGCCGGGAAGGTGAAGGCGGCGTTAATCAGCTCGCTCACCTTCGCAGCGGGCACTTCGTCCCCCAGCAGGTGGCTGATGATGCGGGCAGAGCGTTCGGCCAGCGGCAACGCCAGCAGGGCATCCACATCGGCCAGCGGCGCAATCACGTCGGGGAAGAAAAGCCCCTGATCGCGACCCAGCCCCTGACGCACCGCCTGCGCGAAGCTCACCTGTTCACTCTTGTCCTTGATATTGTAAAGATTCATAGCTCGCTTCCTGTTACCCGTGCCCCGGCCATGTCCAATTTGCAGACCCGGGCAAATCCATCTTCGTTCTGCACGAAATGTGCTTCCATCCAATCCTTCATCCGCTCGGCCTGCGCCAGCTCCTTCATCACCACAAACACGGTGGGACCGGAGCCGGAGATACCGGTGGCCAACGCCCCGTTCTGGGCCGCCTGCGCCCGCACCTCGGCAAAGCCTTCAATCAGCGCCGCGCGGTAGGGTTCGGCAATCACGTCTTTCAGTACGCTGGCGGCCAATCCCTCCTGCCCGGTGTAGCTGGCGTGAACAAAGGCAGCCAGACGGCGGCCATAGGTGAGGCAATCCTGACGGCGATATTGGGCCGGCAGAATGGCGCGGGCCGCAGCGGTAGAGACCACGGTACCCGGGTAGCAGACCACCCAGTACCACTCGTCAAACACCGGAATGCCCTGACTGATGACGCCGTGCTCTTCCAGCACCAGCTGCATGCCGCCGAGATAGCAGGGGGCCACGTTGTCATAGTGAACGGAGCCGGAGATGCGCCCTTCCATCTCCCCCATCAGCAGCAGCATGTCGTGTTCATTAAGCGGCGCGCCATGGAAGGCGTTGAGCCCTTCAAGGGCCGCCACCACGCTACAGGCGCTGGACCCCAGACCCGAGCCCACCGGCAGGTTCTTCTCCAGCACCATCGCCAGCGGCTTGAGTTTAAGGCCGCGCTTCTCCAGCGCCTCGCCATAGGCCACCCAGCAGTCGAACAGGATATTCTTTTTCGGATCATCCGGCAGCTTGTGGGCGTAGCGGCCCACGGCGGAGAGGGCGAACGGCACGTCAGCCGCTTTTACCTGCACCCGATCACCGAGCAGAGAGCCATCCACGGGGGCGAGCGCCGCCCCCAGTACATCGAATCCCACGCTCAGGTTGGCGCTGGAGGCGGGAGCGTAGGCGACGACACTGCCGCCCTGGTACATGTCTGAACTCATGCTTACAACTCCTGCTTCCAGTTCTGGGTGCGCAGCACGTCGGCAAAGACGCCCGCCGCAGTCACTTCGGTACCGGCGCCATAGCCGCGCAGCACCAGCGGGATCGGCTGGTAGTAGGTGGAGAAGAAGGCGAGCGCGTTTTCCCCATCTTTGACCTTGAACAGCGGCTCATCGCCACCGACCGCCTTGATGGCCACCTTGCACTTGCCACCCTCGATGGAACCCACATAGCGCAGTACCTTGCCCTGAGCTTGCGCGGCAGCGAACTGGTCGCGGAACCAGCCGTCCGCTTCGGGCAAGCGGGCCATAAAAGACTCCACATCCTCACTCACATCACCCTCTTTTACAAAAGATGGCGGCAGCGCCTGCTCGACTTCGACATCGGAGAGTTCCAGCGCCATGCCAGCCTCGCGAGCCAGGATCAGCAGCTTGCGCGCCACATCCATGCCATTGAGGTCCTCGCGGGGATCCGGTTCGGTAAAGCCGTTGCCACGAGCAATCTTGGTGGCTTCAGAGAAGGCCATCCCTTCGTCCAGCTTGCCGAAGATAAAGGAGAGGGAGCCTGAGAGGATGCCGTCGAAGGCACGCAGCTTGTCACCGGCCTTGATGAGGTTTTGCAGGTTCTCGATAACCGGCAGGCCCGCGCCGACGTTGGTTTCATACAGGAACTTGCGACGGGTCTGGCGGGCGGTGCGGCGCAGCGCCTTGTAGTAATCGAGCGAGCCGGTGTTGGCCTTCTTGTTCGGGGTAACCACATGGAAACCGGCGGCCAGGAAGTCGGCATACTGGACGGCAACTGCCTCGGAGGAGGTGCAGTCAACGATCACCGGGTTGATGATATGGCTATCTTCCACCAGCTTTTTCACCCCTTCCAGCGAGAAGCTGTCACGGGCTTCCACCAGCTGTTCGCGCCAGTTGGCGAGGTTCAGGCCATCCTTGTTGACCGCCATCTGGCGACTGTTGGCAATGCCCACCACCCGCAGGCCAGTGCCCTGCTCGGCCAGTACCGGTTGCTGGCGGGCAATCTGATCCACCAGCGCCGCACCGACACCGCCGACCCCGACCACGAAGAGATCGATAAACTGCTGGCTGCCAAAGAAGTTCTGGTGACACGCCTTGATGGCTTCCGCCACCTTGCGATCCCGCACCACCGCCGAGATGGAGCGCTCGCTGGAGCCTTGGGCGATGGCGACGATATTGATGGAGGCTTGCGCCAGCGAGGTGAAGAAGCGGGCTGCCATCCCCTTGCTGGTGCGCATACCGTCACCGATCAGGGAGATGATCGCCAGATCGCTGATGATATCCAGCGGCTCCAGCAGCTGGTTTTTGAATTCGAGCTCGAACTCGCGCTCCAGCACCTTGCGGGTCTTCTCACTGTCGTAGCTGTGGATACAGAAGCTGACGCTGTACTCGGAGGATGACTGGGTGATCAGCACGATACTGACCCCGGCGCGGGAGACGGCGGAGAAGATGCGACCGGCCATGCCGACCATCCCCTTCATGCCGGGGCCGGAGACGTTGAACATGCACATGCCGGACAAGTCGGAGATGGCCTTCACTTTCAGGTCATCGTCGCCGCTCTCGGGGCCAATCAGGGTGCCCGGCCCTTGCGGGTTGAAGCTGTTCTTGATGAGGCAGGGAATATGGAACTGGGCCACCGGCGCGATGGTTTTCGGGTGCAGCACCTTGGCGCCGAAGTAGGAGAGCTCCATCGCCTCCTTGTAGGAGAGGGTTTTCAGCAGGTAGGCATCCGGCACCAGACGGGGGTCGCAGCTGTAGCAGCCCTCGACGTCAGTCCAGATCTCGCAACACTCGGCATCGACACAGGCAGCCAGCACGGCGGCGGAGTAGTCAGAGCCGTTACGACCCAGCAGCACGGTCTCGCCCTTGTCGCTGCCGCCGGTAAAGCCCGGCATCAGATAGAGACAATCGCTGCGCAATCCCTTGGCGGCAAAGCGCAGACGGGAGGCTTCGATATCGACGTGGGCTTCCAGATAGCCGCCGTCGGTGGCCAGCAGCTCTTCCGGCACGATCAGATCCACGTCCAGACCGCGCACCCGCAGCAACTCGTGCATAAAGGCGATGGAGAGGTTTTCGCCACGACTCAGAATGCGCGCCTGCACGTTGTCCGGGCAGAGGCCCAGCAGACGAATACCCTGCATCAGCCGCTCGACCTGATCCAGCTCGTTGGTGAGACGGGCCAGCAGCGCCTTGTCATCCAGCGCCGGATAAGCCGCCTTTAACCCGGCCAGCAGGCGGGAGAAGATACCGTTGATTTCAAACAGAGTAGAACTGGCATCCATGCCGCGGCTGGTTTGTTCCACCAGCGCCACCAGATGATTGGTCACCTTGGCAGGAGCAGACAGCACCAGGGCTACCTGAGATTGACCGTGGGTGTTGACCGCGATATCGGCCACCCGTAAAAAACGCATCGCATCGGCCAATGAAGACCCGCCAAACTTCAACACTCTCATCGCTTTCTCTCCCTGTAACTCTATGAAATATAATCTAAAAACCAATCCAACAAAAAGGCCCGTACTGGGTGGGTACGGGCCTTTTTTGATTTCTGTGCTTGCTCGTCAGCGCATCAACCGGCCCCAGTGCCACCTGTGGTGGTACCGGTAATAATGGTGGTGGTGATGACGTTGGTGAATAACTGCATGACGAACACTCTTGAACGAAGCTGGCTTTTAGCAATACCGCGGCTGGCCTTGGGCTGTCAACTTAAACCTCTTTGCCAAGTTTGCGCGCAAGGTCTTTGCAGAGCAGGTGGAGCATGTTCAAATCCCGCTGCGGCAGCATGGGCACCCGGTCCATCACCCATTGATGCAGTTTTTCATCCTGCGAAACTCCGATTTCACTAAGCAATTCTGCTGTTTTGCTTTTCAGTACCCGAACCTGCCCAACGTTATCAAAATTTTCTGCTACGGCCTGCGGCTCATCCAGCAACTGGCTCATCTCGTAGGCGTAGAGCATGATCGCCTGCCCCAGATTCAGCGACGGGTAGCTCACCTTGAGGGGCAGATAGCTGATGAGATCGACCTCGGCCAGCTGTTCGTTGGAGAGGCCTGACTCCTCACAGCCAAAGACGATGGCGACCTTGCCAAGGAAGGGCTTGGCGCGGATCTGCTCGCGGATCTCCCCCGGGGTGAGGTAGTGCTGGTAGCGACCGCGCTCACGGGCAGTGGTGGCGATCACCAGATCCATGTCGGCCAGCGCCTCGGGCAGGGTATCGAACGCCTCGGCCTGGGCCAGGATCTCCTGCGCGCCGTGGGCCACCCAGCTCGCCTCCTCCTCTTCATGTACCCGGCTGGCCACCAGTCGCATGGCATCGAATCCCATGGTTTTCATGGCGCGGGCCGCCGCCCCCACATTCGCAGGACGGGCAGGTGCCACCAGGACAAAATAGAGCTTCATCGGGTTTCCTCACAGGCCAGAGGGCCTCTTAAACAGACGGCAAACAGTCGCCAAACCATCGCCAAAACAGGGGCGCAATCTACCTTTTATCCCCGAAAAATGCCACTTGAACAGACGTTTGAATGTTGCCATAGTGGCCTGACGTGTGACCAAATTACACGCAATCCTTCGCGCTATCGGCCCGACAGATCACAAGGAAGAGAGAGATGCAGCAGCCATTGGAACAGGCCGTCGCCGAGACGATCTTGCAACGCTTCGAGTCGTTTTACAGCCGGTTTCTCGAGATAACCCAGGGCAGCAAGAGCCGCTTCGAGAACAGTGACTGGCTGGGGGTGCAGCTCGCAGGACGGGAGCGTATTCGCCTCTATGATCACCACGTCGGCGCCACCACGGCCCTGATCAAGCAGATGATGGGGGAACATCACGCCACTCAGGAGCTGCTCAAGCGGGTAAAAGGCGCCTTCAGCGATCTGCTGCCCCGTTGTGACAACTTCGAGGTAGCGGAGTCCTTCTTCAACTCCGTCTATCGCCGCATCTTCCGCCATCGCAATATCCGCGACGAGAACCTCTATATCCATCCGTTTCGCAGCCGGGGGGATCATCCTGACTTGAGCGCCCTGCTGCGGGTCTATCGCACCGATCTCGCCCACCTGCCGCAGGCCCTGAGCCAGCTGCTCGGCGATTACAGCTTCACCCTGCCCTATGAGGACAAGCAGCGTGATATTGTCGACATCCACCGTCATCTTGCGGAGAACGGGCCACAAATTCTCCATGACGAGCCGTTTGCCATCGAGCTGTTGAAAGAGGTGTTCTACCGCAACAAGGGGGCCTATCTGGTGGGGCTTATTCGGGTGAAGGGGCAGGTCTTCCCGTTTATTCTGCCCCTGCTCAGTACCGGCCAGAGCATCTACGTGGATACCGTCATCTTCGAGCCGGAGCTGGCCTCCATCGTGTTTGGTTTCGCCCGCGCCTACTTTATGGTCTACGCCCCTGTGCCGGCGCTGTTTGTGGTGTTTCTACGCCAGATCATGCCCCACAAGCCCGATTATGAGATCTACAACGCCATCGGCTGTCAGAAACACGGCAAGACCGAGCTCTATCGCCACTACCGCCACCATCTGGCCCAGAGCCGGGATCAGTTCATCATCGCCCCCGGCATCAAGGGGATGGTGATGAGCGTGTTTACCCTCCCCTCCTACGATGTGGTGTTCAAGGTGATCAAAGACGAGTTCACTCCCCCCAAGGATGTGAGCCACGAGCAGGTCAAGGCGAAGTACCGGCTGGTTAAACAGCACGATCGGGTTGGCCGCATGGCCGATACCCAGGAGTTCACCAACTTCGAGTTTCCGCTGGATCGCATCTCGCCCGAGCTCCTTGCCGAACTCAAGACGGTGGCGCCGTCGGCGCTCACCATCACAGGCGACAAGCTGGTGATCACACACCTCTACACCGAGCGCAAGATGATCCCCCTCAACCTCTATCTGGACAAGGCGGACGAACAGCAGACCCGCCTCGCGCTGGAGGAGTACGGCAACGCCATCAAGCAGCTGGCGGCGGCCAACATCTTCCCGGGGGACATGCTGTTCAAGAACTTCGGCGTCACCCGTCACGGCCGGGTGGTCTTCTACGACTACGACGAGATCTGCTACATGACGGAGTGCAACTTCCGCCAGATCCCGCCGCCGCGCTACCCCGAGGATGAATGGAGCGCCGAGCCCTGGTATTCGGTGGCCCCCAACGACATCTTCCCCGAGGAGTTCGCCACCTTCCTGCTGCAAAAACCCCAGGTGCGGGAGATCATGATGCAGCTGCACAAAGAGATGTTCGACGCCAACTACTGGAAGATGCTGCAGAGCAACATCAAGGTGGGGGTGTTCGAGGATGTCTATCCCTATCGACGCAAGAAGCGCTTCAAGTTCCAGCGGGGGGGATGAGGAGAGGCTCTAGGCGCCTTGCCGGTGGCTCGGATGCAATGCATCTTGCAACCTGGCCGGCACAAGCCGCAAAACGGCATTGAGAAATGGGACGCCACGGCGTCCCTTTCTGATCGCGGCTGTCTGCTCACGCTACGACAGCCTCTGACTGGCATATCAGTTACTTGGCAGCAGGCATGGCATCGAAGGTGAGCAGCGCCACCTTGTTGGCATCACTCAGAACCAGCTGTTGGCCGCTGATTTTGAAGGTTGCCACCTTCTCCAGTTTCTGCAGATAGAGCATCTCCTTGTCGGCCAGATCGCCCATGCACATCATGCGGGTCGAGCCCATGGCCCCCAGCGTCAATACGCCGTCACCCTGCTGGGTGATACCGCCAAAATAGCGGTTGCAGCCGCCCTTGCCCGCCACCTTGTCACCCGCGATCTGCAGGGTGAAGGTATCGTCGCTCGCCCCCTGCAACTGCCAGGTGGATGCTTGCAGTTGAGCCAGATTGGAACCAGTTGCCATGGCGCACCCCCCCAGTGCCAGTGCGGCCAGCAGGGTCAGTTTCTTGTTCATGGGGTCACCTCTTGATGTCAGCGAAATAGGGGAAGGAAAGTGATGATGGTGGCCTGTTTATCATGAGATGGCGGCAGATTAAAACTGTTTTATTGTGATCTGGGTTGCCTTTACTAGCAGCTGGCATGTGCCATGCTTGTATTCCAGTTCCGGACCCAGGGAGGGGAAAAGAATGGTCAAACCACTCATCATCGCATTCGCTTCATGCCTCAGCCTCTGTGCCCAGGCCGCCGACTGGGACTTTCTCAATAGCGAGGAAAACAGCCAGCTCTACGTGAAAAGCTATTCCGGCGCGCTGCTCGGCAGCCAGTCTCACCACAGCGACCATTTCGACCTCTGGCTCATCAACACCGGCTATCAATACTCGGTTCGGGACGATGTCAGCCTCTACATGGAGGCGGGCCCTGCTATGGATCCCCACAGCGAGCAGACGGGCTTCAATATCAGCTCCGGGGTGCGTTACCAGTTCTCCCCCTCGCTGAACATCGGCAGCCAGCTCAAGCAGCTGGAAGTGGACAAGGCCAGCACACTGCTGGAGCTCAATACCAGCCTGCTGCTCACCCCGCAGTTCGCCATCAAGGCAAACTACGGCGTCAGCGCCTTCAGCACAGAACAATCCCTCAGCATAGGCGTCGGCTTCAACTTCTGACCGCTCAGATGAGCCGGGTCGCGCTCACGACTACGCCGTTGAGGTCGGCATAGACGTAGTCACCCGGATGTATGGTAACCCCGGCAAACGACACCACGGCATCCAGCTCACCCTGACCCCGCTTCTCGGTCTTGACCGGGCAGGCCGCCAGCGCCTTGACCCCCAGAGCCAGCGTCGCCAGTGTGCCCACATCACGTACAGCGCCGTGGATCAGGATCCCCTCCCATCCCTGCTCAGCCGCCTTGAGAGCCAGCTGATCACCGAGCAGAGCGCGACGCAAGGAACCACCGCCATCGATCACCATCACCCGCCCCTGGCCGGGTCGAGTGACCAGCTCCCGCACCAGACTGTTGTCTTCATAGCAGGAGAGAGTGACCGCCTGGCCATAAAACAGCGGCTTGCCACCAAAGTTGTGGAACAGCGGATCGGCCACTTGCAGGGCTGCGTCGTGTTGATCGCAGAGGTCGGGCAGTAGATCCAGCATCATAAGCTTCCTTCCATGGACATGATTTGGCTCATTATTTCACCAGCCCGAAGCTCTGACAATCCAGTGGGATTCAATTTTACCCATATGAAGCGGTATGCCTTTCATCAATACCGGCAGCAACCAGAGCTCCCCCTGCTCCACCCAATAGAGGGCGTTCTGGCCGAAACGGGCCGCCAGAGCGATGGACTCACCACGAGAGGAAGCCAGCAACAGCGACGATTCACGCCAACTTTCATCAGGCGAGCTCCCCCAGCAAGGTCCCATGGCCATCATGTAGGGAGACGCCGCGATCACCCGCCAGAGGGCCCGCTGGCGCCGGGTATTACGACGTATTCCCACCTCGCGGCTGGCCGGATTCCAGGCTGTCACTATGGCGTAAGCGGGCCATTGCGGTGCAGAAAAAGGTGCAATAAAACAAATTTTTCTGTAGTTTTCCCACAAATTCATGTCAACCACATGTTACATTCCATTACATTTTATCAGGGCGAAAATGGGGGCAACCCCAAGTATCATGCTGTGAACTCTGTGCTTGACCTATATCAAACCAGAGTTAAAAAGTTGCTATCTGACGGCAAAGAGTGTTGTTATGCGCCTGTTAACTGATAAAATGCAGCCACTTTTGTAATGGACTACCTTTCCAGGCTTCTCTCGATCAGACTTGTTGAGAGCCTATGTGTGGCACAGGGATGTTTGCCGACGCTGATGCCAAATTCGCGATAATCCGACCTGACATTCATACCCAGGATGACGTAATAAATTTTCAGGACCGGTCGGGTAACGCCAAAGAGTGTTAAAATTAAGATAACTAACTGATAAGAATCTGGGAATACTCATGCAAACACCACACATTCTGATCGTCGAAGACGAACTGGTCACCCGCAATACCCTGAAAAGCATCTTCGAGGCCGAAGGCTACGTTGTGCTCGAAGCCAACAATGGCGACGAGATGCATCAAGCCCTGACCGCCCACACCATCAATCTGGTGATCATGGACATCAACCTGCCGGGCAAGAATGGCCTGCTGCTGGCACGCGAGCTGCGTGAAGATGACAACATCGCCCTGATGTTCCTGACCGGTCGTGACAATGAAGTGGACAAGATCCTGGGTCTGGAAATCGGTGCAGATGATTACATCACCAAGCCGTTCAACCCCCGTGAACTGACTATTCGAGCCCGCAACCTGCTGAGCCGCACCATGAATGTGGTCGCCGGTGGCGAAGAGAAGAAGCTGGTTGAACGTTACCTGTTCAACGGCTGGGCACTGGACATCAACAGCCGCGCACTGGTCAGCCCGGCTGGCGACATGTTCAAACTGCCGCGTTCTGAATTCCGTGCCATGCTGCACTTCTGCGAAAACCCGGGCCAGATCCAGACCCGTGCAGAGCTGCTCAAGAAGATGACAGGCCGTGAGCTCAAACCTCATGACCGTACCGTGGATGTCACCATTCGCCGTATTCGCAAACACTTCGAAAGCGTCAACGACACCCCGGAGATCATCGCCACCATCCATGGCGAAGGCTACCGCTTCTGTGGTGAGCTGGAACAGGAATAAGCCCGTTCCATCCCATTACATTTGGTTCAAAAGGCGCCATCGGCGCCTTTTCTCTGCCTGCCGTTTACCCTCTTCCGGCGCAAGCGCAAAACAAAAAGCCCACTCGCAGGAGTGGGCTTTTTGCATGAAAGCTGGAGCGGGCAGCGGGAATCGAACCCGCATCATCAGCTTGGAAGGCTGAGGTAATAGCCATTATACGATGCCCGCCTGGCATCAAACTCGCAACGGATAGCTGGCATCAAACAAACGTCTATAGGCAGTGCGCCAGACAGAGGCGATAGCAAGACGGTTTGGTTACCGGGTATCAGAATGTGGAGCGGGTGATGGGAATCGAACCCACGTATGCAGCTTGGGAAGCTACCGTTCTACCATTGAACTACACCCGCGTCAGGGCCTCTACTATATGCATTTTGAAGCCGAGCGCAATCACCACTGTGCTGTTTTTTACCATAAATCAAGCTGTTCGACCAACTAATGAGCAGCAAGCTGTTTTTTCCATCAAACATTTTCAACACCGGGAATTTACAAGGTTGCCAATGCCGGGGGCCGAGGATAGTCTTGCGCCACTCGACGCGAGGATGGTGGTAATGGACAAGAAAACTCAGAAACATCTTTATGGCTGGTTGCGTAACCAGTCGAGCCACGGCCGACGCTGGATCGGTCTCTCCATAGGCTTTGGTCTGGGTCAGGGCATACTGATGGTGGCGCAAGCCTGGTTGCTGGCGACCCTGTTGCATCGCTTCATCATGGAGGGTGCCACGCCGGAACAATCCATTCCCCTCTTCATTACCCTGCTGCTGGTGACCCTGACCAAAGCGGCGCTGGCCTATGGCCGTGAAGTGACCAGCTTCAAGGCGGGCAGCGCGGTGCGCCAGGCTATTCGCGAGCTGGTGCTCACCCGCCTCGGCCGTCTCGGTCCTGCCTATATCCAGCGACGCCCGGCCGGCAGCTGGGCCAGCCTGCTGCTGGAACAGATTGAAAACATGCAGGATTTCTTCTCCCGTTACCTGCCGCAGATGGCCATTGCCGTCTTTATTCCCGTGGTGATCCTGGTGGCCGTGTTCCCGGTCAACTGGGCAGCGGGCCTGATCCTGCTGGGCACAGCGCCCCTCATCCCCTTCTTCATGATCCTGGTGGGGGTGGGTGCCGCCGATGCCAACCGCCGCAACTTCCAGGCACTGGCCCGCCTCTCCGGCCACTTCCTCGACAGGCTCAAGGGTCTTCGCACCCTGCAGCTCTTCATGCGCACCCAGGCAGAAGGGGATGCCATTCGCGACGCCTCGGAAGATTTTCGCGAACGTACCATGGAGGTACTGCGCCTTGCTTTCTTAAGCACAGCCGTGCTGGAATTCTTCGCCGCCATCTCGGTGGCGCTGGTGGCGGTCTACTTCGGTTTCTCCTACATAGATCACCTGAACTTCGGCCACTATGGCGCCAAGGTCACCCTGTTTACCGGCCTGTTCGTGCTCTTCCTCGCCCCCGAGTTCTACGCCCCGCTGCGCGAACTCGGCGCCCACTACCACGCCAAGGCGCAGGCCATCGGCGCCGCCGAGCAGTTGCTGGCATTCCTGGAAGCCGAGGTGAGCGAGCCCGCCTCCGGTAACACCCCTTTCCATGCAAACACGCCCATCAAGGTCGAAGCCAAAGGCCTTGAAGTGCTGAGTGCCGAAGGCAAGGTGCTGGTTGGCCCCATCGACTTCACCCTGGAGGCGGGTTCACGCACGGCGCTCATCGGTATCAGCGGCGCTGGCAAGAGCTCGCTGGTCAATGCCCTGCTCGGTTTTGCCCCCTATCGTGGTGAGCTCAAGGTGAACGGCCAGGAGCTGGCCAGCCTCGACATGAGCCAGTGGCGGCTGCAGCTGGGCTGGCTCTCCCAGAACCCGCAGCTGTTCCACGCCTCCTTGCG
>NZ_CAWNYS010000506.1:0-6250 GCF_963878295.1 Aeromonas sp. HMWF014
GCTCCATCCAGTGAAATGCCTGCCGCAGATCCCGTTTCACCCCGGCGCCGCGCAGATAGACCTCCGCCAGCCGGTATTGGCCAAAGGCGTCTCCCGCCTGCGCCGACTGGCGATAGAGGCTGATGGCCAGATCCATGTCCTGATCTGTGCCCTGCCCCACTTCGTGGCTCCACCCCATCAGCGCCTGCGCACGGGGGAGCCCCTGCTCGGCCAGCGGTTGCCAAATCTTTGTCGCCGTCTCGAACTGGCCGCTGCGCCAGGCCCGGTTGGCCGATGCCAGCGCCTGCTCGGT
Organism: Aeromonas sp. HMWF014; assembly: GCF_963878295.1. Lineage (NCBI taxonomy): Bacteria > Pseudomonadati > Pseudomonadota > Gammaproteobacteria > Aeromonadales > Aeromonadaceae > Aeromonas > Aeromonas sp. HMWF014. The sequence continues at coordinate 293 of NZ_CAWNYS010000506.1, forward strand.
GGAGAGCGGGATCAGACGCCAGATGACCAGGCCAAGCACTCCGACAAACAGCCAGCGGCAGATGATAGGTTTCATGATGATTTCCGTGATCCAGTTCGCACTTTGTCTATGTAAACGAAATGTAGCGACGGGATCAAGCAAGAGATCCATTTGCCATGCCGTTTCAGGCAACGATTCGTAAAGAGGGACTTGTATTTCGATGCGCTCACTTGCAAGATAGCTGTATATATAAACAGTATTGGCATGATGTGATGGCAGGACGAGGCAGCACCCATAATATCGAGCATCGTTTCAGTGGCCCGCTGGTCGAGGCCGTCGACGATGGCTGGCAGCAAACCGAGTGGGAACCGGCGTTCAACACCCCTGCCCCCCAGACCGAGGTTCGCGAGACTCAGGCCAGGAGCATCATCAGCTACAACCGCTCACCGGATGTGCCCTTTGGTCGCTCCATCAATCCCTATCAGGGCTGCGAGCATGGCTGCATCTACTGCTATGCCAGACCCAGTCACGCCTACCTGGAGCTCTCCCCCGGTCTCGACTTCGAGACCAGGCTGTTTGCCAAGCTCAACGCCGCCGAGCTGTTGCGCCGAGAGTTTGCCAAGCCAACCTATCAGCCACAGACCATAGTGCTCGGCGCCAATACGGATCCTTACCAGCCCATCGAGCATCACTATCACCTCACCCGCCAATTGCTGGAAGTGATGCTGGCCCATCGCCACCCTGTCGGCATCATCACCAAGAGCGCCATGATATTGCGCGACCTCGATCTGCTGGTCGCGTTGGGCCGGGAGGGCCTCTGCCAGGTGATGGTGTCGGTGACGACATTAAATGAAACCCTGCGGCGACAGCTGGAACCCAGGGCGAGCACAGGCACGGGTCGGCTCAAGGTGATCGAGAAGCTGGCACAGGCCGGGGTACCGGTCGGCGTGCTGGCCGCGCCCATGATCCCGCGCCTCAACGAGCCTGAGCTGGAACAGATCATCAAGGCGGCGGCCGAGGCCGGTGCCCACTGCGCCGATTACATACTGCTACGATTGCCCCACGAACTGACCACCCTGTTCAGCGACTGGCTGGATGAGCATTACCCCGGCCAGAAGGAGGCCATCCTGAACCAGTTACGGGCCAGTCGGGATGGCGGACTCAACAGCCCCGCCTTTGGCGCCCGCATGCGCGGTGAAGGCCAGTTTGCCGACTTGCTCGCCCAGCGCTTTCGGCTCATCAGCAAGCGCTTGGGCTTGGGCCAGCGCCATCTTCAACTGCGGCGGGACGGCTTCATTCGCCCGGGCGAACAACTGCGGCTGTTCTGATCGCCCCGACAAGTCAACCGCGCTCACAACGCCTTCTTCGCCGGCCACCACAAACCCTGCCGACGAGCAGGGGCTCACCCCCTTGGCCGAGGCGAGTGCGTGGCCTTGCCCTGCGCGATCAATTCGGCCGGCAGTCGTGATGGCTCATGGGCCACTTCGTCCTCATATTCCTCTGTCAGCGATGCTGGTTGATGTTCGCCCCATACCCGGCTCCACCAGATCTCCCACATTACCCAGCTAGTCATAAGGTGCTCCTGTTTGATGGCTACACATCGCCGTCTGTTAAGTGCGACAGGGGTAGCTTGGCCTCATCCCATGACAGGGGGATGACGCAGGCATGATGAATTGGGGACAACGACATTAAGGAGGAGTACGGCAATGCTCGCGGTGCAAGTGATCAGCGACGCGTACAGCAACAGGATCAGGCTGACCCATCAGACCTGTGGGCGCTCGCCATCTGGGGCAAACGGCAGCAACAAAAAGAGCGACCCAAAGGGTCGCTCTTTCGCATGAAGGCAAACGGGCGATTATTCGTCGCTCGCGGCACCCTCTTCAGTGGATCCTGCATCAGCAGAGCCGGCATCTGGCGCGGTATCAGTGCCTTCGGACACCTCACCGTCAACGGCCACGATGTCGTTCTCTTCCTCGTCGCTCTCCGCGATACGCTGCAGGCCAACCACGGTCTCGTCTTCACCGGTACGGATCAGACGCACACCGCCGGTGTTACGACCGATGACGCTCACCTCGGCAACGCGAGTACGGACCAGGGTGCCGCCATTGGTGATCAGCATGATCTGGTCGGTATCTTCGACCTGGATCGCATCGATCACCTTGCCGTTACGCTCGTCCACCTTGATGGAGCGAACGCCCTGGGTACCACGGCTCTTGGTCGGGTACTCGGTCAGCGCGGTACGCTTGCCGTAACCGTTCTCGGTGGCGGTCAGGATGGCACCCTCGCCACGGGGGACGATCAGGGAAACCACCTTGTCACCATTGAGCAGGCGGATACCACGTACCCCACCGGCGGTACGACCCATGGGACGCACGCCCTTGAAGGTACCCTTGCTTTCGGTGCCTTCGCCGTTGTCGCTGCCATCGTCGTCGTTGCCGGCATCAATGACACTCTCGTCATCCCCGTCGACATCATCGCTGACATCGGCATCGGCGGCATCGGCACGACCGCTACCTTCGGCGAAACGAACCACCTTGCCCGCATCGGAGAACAACATGATCTCGTTGCTGCCATCTGTGATGTCCACCCCGATCAGCTCATCGCCCTCTTTGAGGTTGATGGCACGAATACCGGAGGAGAGCGGACGGCTGAACGCAGACAGGCTGGTTTTCTTCACGGTACCGTCAGCGGTGGCGAAGAAGACATACTTGTCATCGGCATACTCTTTCACCGGCAGGATGGCGGTGATGCGCTCACCCTCTTCCAGCGGCAGCAAGTTGATGATCGGACGACCACGGGCACCACGGGACGCCTCCGGCAGCTGATACACCTTGAGCCAGTAGACCTTGCCACGGGTGGAGAAGCACAGAATGGTGTCGTGGGTGTTGGCCACCAGCAGACGTTCCACAAAGTCCTCTTCCTTGATCCGGGTGGCCGACTTGCCACGACCACCGCGGCGCTGGGCCTCGTAGTCGGAGAGCGGCTGATACTTCACATAACCCTGATGAGACAGGGTCACGACCACGTCTTCCGGGGTGATCAGATCTTCGATGTTGATCTCGGCACTGGAGGCGCTGATCTCGGTGCGGCGCTCGTCGCCATACTGCTCGCGCACGGCCAGCAGTTCATCGCGGATCACTTCCATCAGCCGTTCCGGGCTTGCCAGGATGAACAGCAGCTCGGCGATCAGATCCAGCAGAGATTGATACTCTTCCAGGATCTTCCCGTGCTCGAGGCCGGTCAGCTTGTGCAGACGCAGATCCAGGATGGCCTGGGCCTGCTGTTCGGTCAGGAAGTATTGACCTTCACGGATGCCGAACTCCGGCTCCAGCCACTCCGGACGGGCCGCGTCGTCGCCTGCTTTTTCCAGCATGCCGGCCACGTTGCCGAGATCCCATCCCCGAGCTACAAGCTTGGCTTTGGCGTCGGCAGAGGTGTCGGAGTGACGGATCAGCTCGATGATGGGGTCTATGTTGGCCAGTGCGACCGCCAGACCTTCCAGGATGTGGGCCCGATCCCGCGCCTTGCGCAGTTCGAACACGGTCCGGCGAGTCACCACTTCACGGCGGTGCAGCAGGAACGCATCCAGAATGTCTTTAAGGTTCATCACCTTGGGCTGGTTGTTATCGAGCGCCACCATGTTGATGCCGAACGTGGTCTGCAGCTGGGTGTGCTTGTAGAGATTGTTCAGCACAATCTCGCCAGACTCGCCACGTTTGATCTCGATAACGATGCGCATGCCGTCCTTGTCGGACTCATCGCGCAGGGCACTGATGCCCTCGACTTTCTTCTCTTTGACCAGCTCGGCGATCTTCTCGATCAGCCGCGCCTTGTTCACCTGATAAGGCAGCTCGTGAACCAGGATGGTCTCACGATGGGTCTTGTCGTCCACTTCCACTTCGGCCTTGGCGCGCACATAGACGGAGCCGCGACCGGTGCGGTAAGCCTGCACTATGCCGGCGCGACCATTGATGATGGCGCCAGTGGGGAAATCAGGCCCTGTGATATAGGTCATCAACTCATCGATGGTGAGATCGCTATTTTCGATCAGCGCCAGACAGCCGTTGACTATCTCGGTGAGGTTGTGAGGAGGAATGTTGGTCGCCATGCCCACCGCGATACCGGATGAGCCGTTGACCAGCAGGTTGGGTACCTTGGTGGGCATGACAGCCGGGATCATCTCGGTGCCATCATAGTTGGGCACCCAGTCCACGGTCTCTTTGTCCAGATCGGCCAGCAGCTCGTGGGAGATGCGGGCCATCCGCACTTCGGTGTAACGCATGGCGGCGGCGCTGTCGCCGTCGACCGAACCGAAGTTGCCCTGACCATCGACCAGCATGTAGCGCATGGAGAAATCCTGCGCCAAGCGGACGATGGTGTCATACACGGCACTGTCGCCGTGCGGGTGGTATTTACCGATTACGTCACCGACCACACGGGCCGATTTTTTATAGGGCTTGTTCCAGTCGTTCCCCAACTCGTTCATAGCAAACAGAACGCGGCGGTGAACCGGTTTCAAGCCATCACGCACATCCGGCAGAGCTCGTCCTACGATCACGCTCATGGCGTAATCAAGATAGGAACTCTTGAGCTCTTCTTCGATGTTGATCGGCGTGATCTCTCTGGCCAGATCGCTCATAGAAAGCCTTAATCCCTAATTAGTTGTTCTTTGGCTTAAACAGCGCGTCATGGTAACACACTGAGCCAAATACCTTAAGCCACAAATCCGGATAACAAGTCGGGCTGGTGTGACAAAGTGTGTCCGTTATAATGCCCGCCAGGACAATAGATTGCGCCCAAGTCTTGCTACCTGCGCGCCCTGCCACAGGATCATCAAAAAATGAATAGTGATGCCAATGTCGATCTGACAGAAATCGCCAAATTTGAAGCCATCGCCTCCCGCTGGTGGGACATGGAGGGCGAGTTCAAGCCACTGCATCAAATCAATCCGGTGCGCCTTGACTGGATCACCGACAAGAGCGGCGGCCTGTTTGGCAAGCAGGTCCTCGACATCGGCTGCGGGGGCGGCATCCTCTCCGAGAGCATGGCCCGTCGGGGCGCTCGCGTGATGGGCATCGACATGGGCAAGGAGCCGCTCGGCGTCGCCCGCCTGCACGCCCTCGAGCAGGGCGTGGAGCTCCAATACCAGCAGATGACGGCTGAGGAACATGCCGGCCAAGCCCCTGGCCAGTATGACGTGGTCACCTGCATGGAGATGCTGGAGCACGTGCCGGATCCGGCTTCAGTGCTGCGCGCCATCGCCACCCTGGTACGCCCCGGCGGACGGGTGTTCATCTCCACCATCAACCGCAACCCGAAAGCCTATCTGATGATGATCCTGGGGGCCGAATACCTGATGAAGATGATCCCCAAGGGCACCCATGATCACAAAAAATTCATCACCCCCGCCGAACTGTGCCGCATGGGTGAAGCGGCGGGTCTGTTGGTGCGGGACATGAGCGGCGTACACTATTCGCCGCTGACCGGCCAGTTCAAACTCGGCAAGAACGTCGACGTCAACTACATGGTGGAATTCATCCGCCCGGAGCAAGGCTGATGGGCGACTCTCACCCGGTGCCGCTGCGCTGCGTGCTGTTTGATCTCGACGGCACCTTGCTCGATACCGCACCTGACTTGGGCGCGGCCGTCAACCATGTGCTGGTGAGCGAAGGCTTTGCCCCGCTCTCTGATGCCATCATTCGCCAGACCACCTCCAACGGGGCGCTCGGGCTACTCAGGGCCGGGCTTGGCGATGAGCTGCTCGAGGAGCTGGGTGCCACTCGCCTGCGCGCCGCGCTGCTCGACTTCTACGCCGCCCACCTGTGTGTCGGTACTCGTCCCTATGAGGGCATGCTGGAGCTCATTGAATGGCTGGACGAACGCGCCCTGCCATGGGGCATAGTCACCAACAAGCCGGGCTTTCTCACCGAGCCGCTGCTGGCGGCCTTGCCCGAGCTTGCCAGCTGCGGTGTGACGGTC
>NZ_CAWNYS010000507.1:0-3458 GCF_963878295.1 Aeromonas sp. HMWF014
TCGGTATTCTCACCATGGATGTACCGGGCGAGAGCATGAATACCCTGAAGGCCGCCTTCGTGGACGAGGTCCGCACCGTGCTGGCCGAGGTGAAGGCCAACAAGGAGCTGATCGGTCTGGTGGTGGTCTCCGGCAAGAAGGATTCTTTCATCGCCGGTGCCGACATCAGCATGCTGGCGGCCTGTAGCAGTGCCCAGGATGCCCAGACGCTGTCGCGGGAAGGGCAGGTGATCTTTGCCGAGATCGCGTCGCTGGCCATCCCGGTGATCGCCGCCATTCATGGCCCCTGCCTTGGCGGCGGGCTGGAGCTGGCGCTGGCCTGTCATGGCCGGGTGGTGACCGATCACGCTAAAACCGTGCTGGGGCTGCCGGAAGTGCAACTGGGCTTGCTGCCGGGCTCTGGCGGGACCCAGCGTTTGCCGCGCCTCATCGGGGTGGCCAAGGCGCTGGATCTGATGCTGACTGGCAAGCAGGTAAGAGCCAAACAGGCCAAAAAACTGGGGCTGGTGGACGATGTGGTACCGCTTTCCATCCTGCTTGAGGCCGCCATCAAGCTGGCCAAGAAGGGCAAACCCCGCCACGAGCTGAAGCGGGATCTGCAGGGCAAGCTGCTGGAGACCAATGCGCTGGGTCGCAAGGTCCTGTTCGATCAGGCCCACAAGGGGGTCAAAGCCAAGACCCGGGGCAACTACCCGGCGCTGGAGCGGATCCTCGAGGTGGTACGCATCGGGGTGGAAGAGGGCATGCAGGCAGGCCTTGCCGCCGAATCCCGCCACTTTGGCGAGCTGGTGATGACGGCGGAATCCGCCGCCCTGCGCTCCCTCTTCTTTGCCACTACCGAGATGAAGAAGGAGGTCACCTATCAGGGGGCCGAACCGCGCAAGGTCACTCACGCCGCCGTGCTGGGCGGGGGCCTGATGGGGGGCGGCATCGCCTTCGTGACCGCCACCAAGGCGGGGGTGCCGGTGCGGATCAAGGATGTGGCCAACGCCGGTATCGGCAATGCCATGCGCTATAGCTACGAGATCCTGGCCAAGAAGCTCAAGCGTCGCCACATGTTGCGCAGCGAGCTGGAGAAGCAGATGAGCCTGCTGTCAGGCACGTTGGACTACTCGGGTTTTCACCGGGTGGACATGGTGGTGGAGGCGGTGTTCGAAGATCTCGCGCTTAAACATCAGATGGTGAAGGAGGTGGAGCGCGAATGCGGTGACCACACCGTCTTTGCTTCCAACACCTCCTCCCTGCCTATTCACCAGATAGCGGCCGAGGCGGCGCACCCGGAGCGGATCGTGGGGCTGCACTACTTCAGCCCGGTGGACAAGATGCCGCTGGCCGAGATTATTCCTCACGTTGGCACCAGTGCCGAGACGGTGGCCACCACGCTGGCGTTTGCCCGTGCCCAGGGCAAGACGCCCATCGTGGTGAAAGACGAGGCCGGTTTCTACGTCAACCGTATCCTGGCCCCCTACATGAACGAGGCGGCGCGGCTGGTGCTGGAAGGGGAGCCGGTGGAGGTGCTGGATGGTGCCCTGCTCGATTTCGGTTTTCCAGTCGGCCCCATCGCCCTGCTCGACGAGGTGGGGATAGACGTGGGTGCCAAGATCTCCCCCATTCTGGAGAAAGAGCTGGGCGGCGAGCAGTTCCAGGCGCCCAAGGCGTTCGACAAGCTGCTGCAAAACGATCGTAAGGGACGCAAGAACGGCAAGGGCTTCTACCTCTACGGCAAGGCGGCGCCGCGCAACAAACTGACCGGCAAAGAGGGCAAGAAGACGGTGGACGAGAGCGTCTACGCCGTGCTGGGAGTCAAGCCTGTGCCCAAGCAATCCCGGATGGAAATGGCCGAACGCTGCGTGCTGATGATGCTCAACGAAGCGGCCATGGCGCTGGACAGCGGCGTGGTGGCCTCGGCCCGTGACGGCGACATAGGCGCCATCTTCGGCATCGGCTTCCCGCCCTTCCTCGGCGGCCCGTTCCGCTACATGGACACGCTCGGCATAGCACATCTGGTGGGGCGCCTCGAGCACTACCAGAAACGCTACGGCGACCGCTTTGCACCCTGTGAGCGTCTCAAGGCGATGGCGGCGGAGCAGTTGAGCTTCTACTAAGCAGAGTGTCGTGCCGGTGACGGCAGGGCCCATCTCAAGGAGGCGACCCCCGGGTCGCCTCCTGCATTTTGTGCGATCCCTGAAGGGGCGGCAGGCAACATGGGTTGAATTGTGTCCATATTTGGCCTGGCCAAGGGCTAAATTGTTGATCCAGCGCAAAGTAGCCCCCTATTTATTACTTTGGTGGCATAGGACTCAGGCGCCGGTTGAGGTCAAATAGCGTCATCAGGAACGGGGAGATAACCCCGTCACGAAAGGAACACCCATTTCACTGGATGAAGGACACATAATGAGTCTGCTTGAACAAACCATCTGGACTGTATTGGGATACGGGGCCATGCCCTTTATCTTCCTGAGCGGGTTTGTGGCGGTGGCAGTGACCTGCTGCTTGCTGCTCAATGCCTTCGGGGTCAAGTCCGCCGAGAAGTGATACGCTTCTTTCGTTCATACCGCCAAATGCCAGTCTTCGGACTGGCATTTGTTTTTTTAGCCTTTTTCGACACTTATCCGCGAGACTCAGGCCAAATGTGTGGTCAAGGTGGTCGAACCGATCGCTGATTTTGATTACACTGACGCGCAGTTTTTCCACCCCGGATTGATCACTCAAGGTATTCAAGGTTTCTATGGCTCTCAAGGCAACCGTATTCAAGGCTCAACTCAGCCTGTCCGACATGGACCGCCACCAATATCAGGACGTCTCACTGACCCTGGCTCGTCACCCTTCCGAGACCGATGAGCGCATGATGATCCGGCTGGCGGCTTTCGCCTGGCACGCCGCCGAGCGGCTGGAGTTCACCAAGGGGCTCAGTGCCGACGACGAGCCCGAGCTGTGGCGCAAGAACTACTCCGACGAAATCGAGCTCTGGATCGAACTGGGCCAGCCCGACGAGCGCCGTCTGAAGAAGGCGTGCAACCGCTCCCGTCATGTGGTGCTCTACCTCTACGGTGGCCGTGGCACCCACGTCTGGTGGAAGCAGAATCATGGCAAGCTCAGCCAGCACGACAACCTCACGGTGATCGAGCTTTCCGACAGTCAGACCCTGCCACTGACCGCCATGGTGGCGCGCACCATGCACCTCACCTGCACCATCTCCGACGGTCAGCTCTGGGTCAGCAACGGCACATTGGAAGTGACACTGGATCCCGTCTTGCTGATGGGGCCACCCGCCCGCGAACTGTAAAGAGCCCGCCCATGTTCAGCGCACTGCTCAATATCGTCATCCCTGTGTTTGCCGTGGTGGGCCTCGGCGCACTCTATGGCCGGCTGCGACCGGGCGGGGCGCTGGGCGATGTCAACCGGGCCAATATCGAGCTGTTTACCCCGGCGCTGGTGTTTTCGGCACTGGTCAAGTA
>NZ_CAWNYS010000508.1:0-14861 GCF_963878295.1 Aeromonas sp. HMWF014
CCCCTGAGGCACACAGAGCCCCGTACGGTACCGTTTATTGGCACTACAAATAACAATGATGTTAATACGTGGTTTTTATGCAGTTAAATCAAAAAACGATGAGTTATTGAAGTACCTCAAATTTTTACCTCTGTTAGGCAGGCACAATACCCTCTAACCCTTTAGGGCTAAATAAAAACAGATAATCCCGGTCCATGAGCCCAACACAACACTCACATGGCTTAAAACACACGAGGTAATGGAATGATCTTGATGGAATTTTTGGTGGTACTCGGCTGTTTGCTGCTGGGTACCCGCTTTGGGGGCATGGGACTGGGTCTCATCAGTGGTATCGGTCTCTTCCTGCTGACCTTCGTCTTCGGCCTGGTGCCGGGCGAACCGCCAGTTCAGGTCATGCTGACCATACTCGCGGTGATCGGCTGTGCCGCCACCTTGCAGACGGCCGGTGGCCTCAACCTGATGATGCAGGTGGCCGAGCGTCTGCTGCGCCGTCACCCGCAATACATCACTATCCTGGCGCCGCTCACCACCTGGACCCTCACCTTCCTGTGCGGTACCGGCCACGTGGTCTACACCATGTTCCCCATCATCGCTGACATCGCGCTGCAGAAGAACATCCGTCCCGAGCGTCCGATGGCCGTGGCATCCGTTGCCTCCCAGATGGCGATCTGTGCCTCCCCGGTCTCCGTTGCCGTGGTCTCCATGGTCTCCATTCTGGCGGCCGGTCACGGTATCGGTCAGGCTTACGGCCTGCTCGACATCCTGATGATCGCCATCCCCTCCTCCCTGACCGGTGTGGTCATGGCGGCCCTGTGGAGCCTGCGTCGCGGCAAGGATCTGGACCAGGACGAAGAGTTCCAGGCCAAGATCAAGGATCCGGAGCAGCGCACCTTCATCTATGGCGGTGGTGAAACCCTGCTCAACACCAAGTTCCCGAAAGAGGCCTACTGGTCTACCTGGATCTTCTTCGCTGCCATCGCTGCCGTGGTCTTGCTCGGTGCCAACGAAGGTCTGCGTCCGGTGTTCACCATCAAGGACAAAACTGGCCCGCTCTCCATGAACCTGGTGATCCAGATGATGATGCTGATCGCTGGCGCCATCATTCTGATGCGCTGCAAGGTCAAGCCAGGTGAGATCTCCAACGGCCCTGTGTTCAAGGCCGGTATGGTCGCCATCTTCTCGGTATTCGGGGTTGCATGGATGAGCGAGACCTTCTTCCAGGCGCACATGCCGCTGCTCAAAGAGACCCTGGCCCACGTGGTACAGGCCCAGCCCTGGACCTACGCCCTGGTGCTGTTCCTCATCTCCAAGCTGGTGAACAGCCAGGCCGCTGCCCTGACCGCCATCGCCCCCATGGGGCTGGCGCTGGGTGTCGAACCCAAGCTGCTGATCGCCTTCCTGCCGGCAAGCTATGGCTACTTCGTGCTGCCGACCTACCCGAGCGATCTGGCCTGTATCGGTTTCGACCGCTCCGGCACCACCCGCATCGGCAAGTTCATCATCAACCACAGCTTCATCATTCCGGGGTTGATCGGGGTAAGCAGCTCCTGCGCCCTGGGTTATCTGCTGACCACCATTTTGCTGTAATCGCAGTCGCATTTATCGCGCCATTGCCAGACAGGCCCCCGCTGCGGGGGCCTGCTCTTTTCTCCCCCTCTCTATTACCCAGCAATTTCCTGCCGCCATTTGCAGACACTATGCCTTTACCTGCCTGGGTAGCATTTATGAGCCTCAATCTTATGACGATCCCCCCTAATGGTCAGGCCTCGCTTTCCCCTTGATCCCTGTCAATAAATGTGGTTTTGCCACGTTGCTATGACATAAAATGCTACCAACTTAACAAAAAAATGGTCGTTCAAACTAAAGGCAACCCTTTAGAATCCCTTTGCCACCCGTTCTGATGGATAACATCGGACTTTTTTGCTTTGGATCAACGTCAGGGGCCAGTGAACTGGCCAAGATGCGCATCGACACAGCGACCATTTCGCACCGGAGAGAATTATGACAAGCCAAGCCACCGCGGGTATGACCACCAGCGACTACAAGCTATGGGACATCCTCGTCGAGTCTGCAAAGGAACGCACCACCATTCGTTACTCCAAACTGGCCAGGCAGGCCGGGCTGGAGCATAGCCAGGATGAGCTGCGCACCCTGCTGCAACGCATCCGTATGTACTGCACCGAGCACCAGCTGCCGATCCTCTCCACCATAGTGGTGGATGATGTGGGCAAATATACCGGCCTCTCCTCCAGTCTGCCGGACGCCCCCTGGGAACGTGCCAAGGTGTTCGACTACCAGTGGCCGGTTACGTCCTGAGTCATAGCATCATCACAACAACGCGCCCGGTGGCGCGTTTTGTATTTCTTCGGGCCCGCTCACCTGAACCGCAGGCAAAAAAAACCCGCCTCGAAGGCGGGTACTAAGCAAGCAACGCTCTGGATGACCAGAGTAAAGAGTTCAGGCTGTCGAATCTTGCTACCCCCGGCACCACGCGAAAGAGGTAACAGGACAACATGGGTGTGTATAAATCGCTGATTTATTCATGCTTCATGCTGACCATCGACGGGGAATGAGACTAAAGTGAAGGCCCTGCTTAAGGAAATGATTTATTAGCATTCCATTATGCACAGAATGAATTTAAGAGGCGTCGACCTCAACCTGCTGGTGGTGCTCAAGGCGCTGCTGGAGGAACGTAACACCACCAAAGCTGCCGAGCGACTCGCCATGAGTCAGCCAGCCGTCAGTCGTGCCTTGGCTCGCCTGCGGCTGCTCTATGACGATCCCTTGCTGATCCGCACCCCCCAGGGCATGGAACCCACCGCCAGGGCACAGGCGCTGCTGTTGCCGCTGCGAGAGATACTGCACGACATAGAGCAGACGTTCAGCCAGCCGGAGCAGCTCGATCCGGGCAAGTTCGAGGGCGTCCTGCGCATCGGTGCCCACACCTACGTGGAGTACGTGATGATGCCAAGCCTGTTGGCCCACCTGCAGCAGCAAGCGCCCAACCTGCGCCTCCACATGGTGCCCCTCAATGCGGATTACGAGCGTCAGCTCGATGAGGGGGTCATCAGCATTGTGATTAACAAACAGGATGAGGTGCCCGGCCGTTTTCGTCGCATCCCGCTGTTTGAAGACAAGCTGATCTGTGCCGCGCACCGCAGCCACCCGTTCCAGGGCCAGGTGCTTTGCATCGAATCCTTCGCCAAGGCCCAGCACCTGCTGGTTGCCCCCCGCGGCAGCGAAGGGGGCATAGTCGATGACTTGCTGGCCGCCCACGGCATGACCCGTCATACCCCTTTGATAGTGCAGAGTTTTCTGGCGGCCCCCTTCATCCTGCCCTACGCGCCCCTGCTGTTGACCTCTCCCGCCAGGGTACTGCGACCGCTGATGCCGCTGCTGGGTTTGGTGGAGTTCGAGACCCGCTTTGCCCTGCCGACCTTTGAAGTCAGCCTGATCCGCCATCGCCGCGACGACAACCACGCCATGCTCAACTGGTTCGAGTCCGAGCTGCACCTCTGGTGCCAATCCCAGCCCGAGCGTTGATCCGGTCGGCGCCCCGGGCACCGGGCTCTTTTTCCACTGCCCGCTCGCCCGCGGAAAATCACCCAAGGTGCGGCTCCGCCGTTGCCATGGGATAGCCACAATGCCAGAATCAGGCCTTTGCTTGATGTCACATTCAGATCTCAAGTTGCCGATTTCACGTTTCAGCTCCAAGGGCCCGCGCCCGCAGATAAGGACTCCCCATGGCCACCACCCTCTATGGCATCAAAAACTGCGACACCATCAAGAAGGCCCGCAAGTGGCTGGATGAGGCTGGCATCGACTACCGCTTTCACGACCATCGCGCCGATGGGCTGGATCCTGCCGCACTGGACAGCTGGCTGGCAACGCTTGGCTGGGAAGCGCTGCTCAACAGCCGTGGTACCACCTTCCGCGCCCTGCCGGATGAGGCCAAGCAGGGGCTAGACACCGCCAAGGCCCGCGCCCTGCTGCTGGAACACCCGGCCATGATCAAACGCCCCTTGCTCGACAGGGACGGCGAACTGACCCTGGGTTTCAAGGCTGACCACTACCAATCTCTGCTCTCTCGTTAAACTTTTCTGTTAAGGAACACCGATGTCGGATGTCATCGCACTGGCCAAGGATCTGATCCGCCGCCCCTCAGTTACCCCGCTGGATGAAGGGTGCCAGACCCTGATGGCTGAGCGCCTCGCACGCCTCGGCTTTGTCATTGAGCCCATGGTGTTTGAAGACACCACCAACCTCTGGGCTCGCCGGGGCAGCGAAGGCCCCCTGTTCTGCTTCGCCGGGCACACCGACGTGGTGCCCGCCGGACCGCTGGACAAATGGCACACACCGCCGTTCGAGCCGACCATTCAGGATGGCGTGCTCTACGGGCGTGGCGCAGCCGACATGAAAGGGTCGCTCGCCGCCATGGTGGTGGCCACAGAGCGTTTCGTCGCAGCCAATCCGGATCACAAAGGGTCGATCGCGTTTCTCATCACCTCGGATGAAGAGGGGCCCTTCATCAACGGCACCACCCGGGTGATAGATACCCTGGAGGCGCGCCACGAGAAGATCCGCTGGTGCATCGTCGGCGAGCCCTCCTCCACTGCCGTGGTAGGCGATGTGGTGAAAAATGGCCGACGCGGCTCCATCACCGGCGATCTGCTGGTGCGCGGGGTGCAAGGCCACGTGGCCTATCCCCATCTGGCGGACAACCCCATTCACAAGGCGGCGCCGGCGCTGGCGGAACTCGCCGCCACCGTGTGGGATGAGGGCAATGCCTACTTCCCGCCCACCAGCTTCCAGATCGCCAACATTCAAGGGGGCACAGGCGCTTCCAACGTCATTCCCGGCGAGCTGCAGGTCCAGTTCAACTTCCGTTTCAGCACACAACTGACCGACATGGATATTCGCGAGCGGGTCGAGGCACTGCTGGACAGGCACGGGCTGGATTACCAGCTTGACTGGACCCTCTCCGGCCAGCCCTTCCTGACCGATACCGGCGATCTGCTCGATGCTGCAGTCGCGGCCATCGAACAGGTGAACGGCCAGCAACCGGCCCTGCTCACCACGGGCGGCACCTCGGATGGACGCTTCATCGCCCCCACTGGCGCCGAAGTGATCGAACTCGGCCCTGTCAATGCCACCATCCACAAGGTGAACGAGTGCGTGAAGGCCGGGGATCTGGATCTGCTGGCCGACATGTACCAGGGCATCCTGGATCGGTTGCTGGCATGACACCTCTTCAACGCGGGCTTGCGGGTATCCCGCTCAACAGCACACCAGATCGGGGATGGGCATGACACAGGATCAACTGCTGGGGCGAGACGAGCACCACCTTATCCTGGTGGGGCGCGGGCCCCATCGTCTGACCGCGGCCACAGCAGCGGCCTTCAACGACATGCAGGTGGCCGCCGCCCATGAGGGGCACAACCTGCAGGCGGCCTCCAGCTGGCGCGGGTTCGACCGTCAGCTCGCCATCTGGAATGGCAAGTGGCGTGGCGAGCGGCCCCTGCTGGATGCCAACAACCAGCCGCTGGATCCCCTGCAACTGAGTGACACAGAACGGCTGCACGCCATCCTGCGCTGGAGTGCCCTGCCCGGTACCAGCCGTCACCACTGGGGGACAGATCTGGACATCTACGACCCTGACTGTCTGCCCGCCGACACCCGACTGGCGCTGGAGCCCTGGGAGTATGAGGAGGGCGGCTGGTTTGCCGATCTGGGCGACTGGCTGAGCGATCACATGAACGACTTCGGCTTCTTCCTGCCTTACGCCAAACCGGCGGGAGCCGGCAGTGGCGTCGCCTACGAACCCTGGCATATCAGCTTCGCACTGGAGTCCACCGAGCAACGGCTGGATCCGGATGCGCTGGTGCTTTGTCTGCAACAGGCGGATATTGAAGGTAAGTCGACCATACTGGCCCATCTTGACGAGATTTTGGCCCGTTATGTCACCCTCTGTCCCGATGAAAGGAAAAGATCATGAATCTGTGGTTATGGATAGGCCTGCCGCTGTTGTTCCTGCTCGGCATGTTTCTCAATGCCATCAAGGATATGAAGCGGCTTGAGAAAGAGCTGCCCGACTACAAGGACAAGATCAGGGAAGTCAAAGACGACGAGGATGACTGACCGTCCTCTCGGCCCGCCAGGGGCGCCACTACGGCGCCCCTGCTACTTGTGGGAAACCTGGCTGGCAGGCCGCCCCCAAGCCGGGTCGATTTTGTGAACCGTTTCACATTAAGCCCCCCCTTTCCCCCCTCGCATCCAACCTTTTTCGGTGCAAATTGCCCCGTCACACGCGCACCGAAAATGTAAAAAACTGCAAATTAATGCACAATTAAGCCACACGGCGCCCAACAAACTGCATATAATGTGCCTGATTTGCATTTTGACAGAAGGAGTTCGCCATTGGATGCCGTCACCATCAACAGTTTCTTTTTAATCGCGGCCTTGTTGGTGGGAGCCAGTGTCCTGTTAAGCACGCTCTCCTCTCGTCTCGGCATCCCCATTCTGGTGATATTTCTCGCAGTCGGCATGCTGGCTGGGGAAGATGGCCCGGGCGGCATTCATTTCGCTGACTACTCGGTCGCCTATCTGGTCGGCAACCTGGCGCTCGCCATCATCTTGCTCGATGGCGGCATGCGCACCCGGGTCTCCTCGTTTCGGGTGGCGCTCTGGCCGGCACTCTCGCTGGCGACCGCAGGGGTGGCCATCACCACGGGCCTGACCGGTTTCATCGCCGCCTGGTTGTTCGATCTCAGCCTGATGCAAGGTCTGCTGATCGGCGCCATCGTTGGTTCCACCGATGCGGCGGCCGTCTTCTCCCTGCTCGGTGGACGCAGCCTGAACGAGCGGGTCAGCGCCACCCTTGAGATAGAATCGGGCAGCAACGACCCCATGGCGGTGTTTCTCACCGTCACCCTGATTGAGATCCTCGCCACCCAGCAGCAAGGGCTGGACTGGAGCTTCCTGCTGTTGCAGCTCGGCAAGCAATTTGGCCTGGGCGCAGGCATAGGTCTTGGTGGCGGCTGGCTGCTGTGGCGCCTCATCAACAGCGCCAGGCTGGCCCCCGGCCTCTATCCGCTGCTCACTGTCAGCGGCGGTCTGCTGATCTTCGCCCTCACCACGGCGGTGGGGGGCAGCGGCATCCTCGCCATCTATCTCACCGGCCTCTTGCTCGGCAACCTCTCACTGCGCAGCCGCAGCACCACGCTGTCCGTACTGGATGGCCTGACCTGGCTCAGCCAGATCGGCATGTTTCTGGTGTTGGGGCTGCTCGCCTCGCCCCACAAACTGCTGCCCATCGCTCTGCCGGCGCTGGCACTGGCCATGTGGATGATACTGTTCGCCCGCCCAGTCTCGGTCTGGATTGGCTTGCTGCCATTCAAGAACTTCGCCCCCCGCGAGCGCTGGTTTATCTCCTGGGTCGGATTGCGCGGCGCCGTGCCCATCATACTGGCGGTCTTCCCCATGATGGCGGGGCTGCCCAACGCCCAGCTCTACTTCAATGTGGCCTTCTTCGTGGTGCTGGTCTCCCTCATATTGCAGGGCAGCTCGCTGCCGCTGGCATCCAGGCTGGCCCGGGTGGAAGTACCGGCACCGCCGTCCCCCATCAACCGCTCCGGGCTCGAGATAGATCTGGACAGCCAATGGGAGACCTTCGTCTACCGCCTGAGCGCCGAGAAGTGGTGCATCGGCTCGCCCCTGCGGGATCTGCGCATGCCCAAGGGGACCCGCATCTGCTCCCTGTTCCGGGATCAGGAGCTGCTCCACCCCTCGGGCAGTACCTGCCTGCAATCTGATGACATCCTCTGCGTCATCGGCCACGAACGGGATCTGCCCGCCCTCGGCCAGTTGTTCAGCCAGGCGCCCGAGCAGGATCTGGGGCCGCGTTTCTTCGGCGACTTCCTGCTGGAAGCCGCCGCCAATCTGGTGGATCTGGCCCCCCTCTACGGGCTGGATGTGAGCGAAGTGGCGGATCAGACACTGGGCCATTTTATTGCCGACCAGTTGGGCGATAATCTGGTTGTCGGCGACCACTTTGAATGGCAGGGACTGATCTGGACCGTGGCCGAAATGGAAGAGGGTGAGCCCCGCAAGATAGGGGTGCGCTTTCAGGAAGAAGACCCGGTCTGACGCCGCTCGTCCGACCCGTTTCCAGCGAGAAGGGAGTTATCTATGCCTTACCAAACTCTGTTGTCTGGCCTGCAACCCCCTTCACCCCAGCTGGGATTGATAGAGGGATTCTTTGGCAAGGGCTGGAGCTGGGAAGCCCGCGCCCGCTACGCCCAGTGGCTGCCCCGCCACGGCTATGGCTTCTACATCTATGCCCCGAAAGAAGACGGCTATCTGCGCAAGCACTGGACCCAGCCCTGGCCTGCTGCCCAGCTCGAGGCCCTGCGTCAGCTGGCCCGTCAGTGCCGTGAAAACGGCCTCGCCTTTGGCATAGGCCTGAGCCCCATGGGCGCCCATCACGACTATGCCCGCAAGCGCCCGGCACTGCTGGAGAAGGTGCGGCTCATCGACGAGGCGCTCAAGCCCGATATACTGGCGGTGCTGTTTGACGACATGAAGGGGGATACCCCGGATCTCGCCCACTGGCAGCTCACCATGGCCCACGACATTGCGGCCCACACCAGCGCCAGCCGGTTGCTGTTCTGTCCCAGCTACTACTCGACGGATCCCGTGCTGGAAAAGGTGTTCGGCGCCATGCCGCCCCACTATCTGACCGATCTGGGCCAGGGGCTGGATCGCCGCATCGACATCTTCTGGACCGGCCCCAAAGTCTGCTCCAGCGAGTACCCGGCCCCACACCTCAAGCAAGTGGCCGACTGGCTGCACCGCAAGCCTTTTCTGTGGGACAACTACCCGGTCAACGATGGCAGCAAGGCCAGCAGCTTCCTGCACCTGCGCGCCTTCGAGAACCGCCCCGCCGAACTGGCTGAACTGGTGGCGGGCCACGCGGTCAACCCCATGAAGCAGGCGGCGCTCTCCGTGTTGCCGCTGGCCACCCTGCCGATGAGCTACAAGCTCGGCAAGCAGTACGATCCGGACAAGGCGCTGCACGCCTCCCTCAACGCCACCTGCGGCCCGCAGATCTCCGCCATGATCGAGGCCGACCTGCCGCTGTTTCAGGATCTGGGGCTAGCGCAGCTCACCCCGGAGCAGATTGCCACCCTCAAGGCGCGCTACCTGCCGTTTCGGGATCAAGCATGCGTCGACGAAATCGTGCGCTGGCTGGATGGGGAGTATGTGTTCGACCCCGACTGCCTGACCGATTAAACCGCCCCCACGGGGGCCCATTCCCATCCAGAGTGGCATTGTCACAAGGGGACGGCATCCGGCTCACGGAGCACGCGTTTTACACCCGTCATGGCCAACAGGTTAAACGCCTCACTCATGCCCGGCCCGATCATGACGGGCTATTGTCATCCCTGGCCCGATAAACGAGCATCCCCGGCTTGTTCTTCACATAGTCAAGAAAGGGCGAATCCACCACCTTCATATTCGTCGAAACTGACGAGGCATTGCGCAGAACGGGGCCATTCTCGCCACGAATGAAAATGCCGGTATGGGTCACATCCAGACCGGTAATATTGGTATAGATGCCGATATAATCGCCATCTTCCAGCAGACTCAAGGTATCTTCATCCACGCGATCACCCGGAATATAGCTGATGTCGCGGTCCTTCACTCCCAGCCCCGGAATGTAGTGGCCACCATCCGCCTTCAGATTCAGTATTTTTGGGACAGTCACGACATAATTTCCCACCAGATGGGTCACATCACTGACTTTATTGCCACTATGCACCCAGTCAGAGAAAAAATGTTTTCGAGTCAGATAGTTGACTTCACCATTTACGTAACGAGTGTGCATGACGTTCTCGATGAAATTATGCACACTCGTTGAATGCCGCAGTGACTCAACGTAATCCAGATAGGTGAAGCAATCCAGCTCACCAAAATCCACCACCAGTTTTTCCTGGGTATCACTCGCTCCCACCAGACGATTGGCAACATAGGGATTATCCAGAAACAGACGTGAGAAATCCTTTATTGACTGGCCTGGCGTGCCACCCTGATGCTGCGCAAACATGTCAGCGAGTTGCTGTTCCTCTATATTGTAAAAATCCAGGTTTTTTCCATTGCCGGCCACTGCCACACCAGCAAACGTGAGTAACGCGACGCCTATTAACTTCATCATCCATTACCGTCCTTGACCAAAAAATATAAAGCGTGGATTGCTCGGCTCATCATCACATGTAAAACATATTCATCTAATGCCATGGAAGATTGATGAAATGGTCGCCGATTGAAAACAAAAAAAATGTAAGCAAATGTGCCCACGCCCGGCCTGACTGGGCCATTGCTCACCAAATAAAGCAGCCCCGGCACTGCCGGGGCTGCTTTATTTCCGTCTCAAGTCATGGCCGCGACGCGGCCTCTACGACGCCGACCTCATACCCCTCCCATGGGCTGGCTGCACTGTCAGCCCAATGCCAGCCAGACCCCTACGCCAAACATCAGGGAGCCAGCGATCCGGTTCATCAGGGTGACGTTGCCGCTCTTGGCGAGGAAGTGACGCAGGGTGCGGCCACCGCTGGCGTAGAGCAGCAGGCACGAGAACTCTATGACCAGGATCAGGGCCACCAGGGCGCTGATCTGGGGGGGCATCGGCTTGGCCGCGTTGATGAAAGGGGGCAGCAGGGAAACCATGAAAGCCCAGCCCTTGGGGTTGGCGATGGCGGTGACAAAGCCCTGCATGGCCAGAGCAAGGGGACGCGTCTCCTGCCCGGCCGAGAGATCCGCCGGTATGGCCATCTTGCCCTTGGCCTGCCACATCTGGATGCCGAGCCAGATAAGATAGGCGCCGCCCACGTATTTGAAGGTCGAGAAGAGTGACGGATAGTTGAGCATGACGGCCGCCACCCCGATCACCGACAGTACCGAGACCAGCCCCACCCCGATGAGCTCTCCCCACATCATGGGCAGGGTACGGCGCACCCCCTGGCTCATACCAAGAGTCATCGCCAGGGTCATGCACATACCGGGGGTAACGGAGACAAAGAAAAACGTGGGAATAAACAGCGCCAGAATAGCGGGATCAATCCAGTCGGACACACTACACCTCCATGGTAACAAGCCCGCAATCTTGCCTATCACACTCTTTTAACACAAGAAAAACCTGCCTATCCGTTTTCAAGTTCTCATACCGCTTCTGCTCGCCAGCCTGCTGATGATCCTCATGGCCGGGATCAGCACGCAGGAGATAGGCGATGCCATTTCGGATATGAACGAAACCACAGCCAGCATGACCCGCAACAAGGAGGCCACCGCCGCCGAGGCCTCTCCTGCGTCGCCGCCAGTCACGAACTGTCACAACTCGCCGAGCCGCAGCACAAACAGCGGACCCAGTTCCAGTTGTCATTGTTGCGCGATCACGCCGGACTCAGGCTCCGCTCGCGGGGCATTCATTTTCATGGCACTGTCGACTTGTCATTGTTTTAAACGCTATTTTTTATGGCTTGGCTTCATTAGGGGCTGGGCCGCCCCACCAAATGTGAGTATGGTAGAGGCACGTCACTCCCCCTCACATGAGATCATCATGATGCTGAAATTCAAGAAACCGGCCTTCATCGGCCTGGGCCTCATCGCCCTCGTCTCCGCCATCTGGCTCGACTTTTATCTGCCGGAGCACACCATCGCCACCATCACCGGGGTCGAGGTGAAGCGCACCGACAAGGATGGCCCCATCAGCCAGAAAAACCCGGCTGACGGCCCCACTACTGACGTCTATTACATCTATACCGAACGGCCCGGCGAGAATATCCGCGTGTTTCGCAACGAAGATACCCAGTGGGGCTGGCCCTTCTACTTCAAGTTCAATGCCGCCGATGTGCAGGCCAAGGCCAAGTCCATGGAGTTCGAGAAGCGTCTGGCGCGCATCACCTCCTACGGCTGGCGCGTGAACATGTTTTCCATGTTCCCCAACGTCACCAAGATTGAGAGCACAGAGCCTGACGCCTCCACCTGGAGCTTCTTCCGCTGGTTCTGGTTCGGCATCTGGGCACTGGTGATGGGCAAGGCCATCCTCGCGACCTGGCGCTACTTCGACCGGCTCGAGGACAAGATATGACTGAGCCGAGCAAGACACGATCCAGCTTCTATCGACGGCTTTACGTGGCCTGGCTGATCAGCCAGGGCACAGACACCATCCCGGCCATCATGGCCGCCACCGGTATGCCCAGACGCACAGCCCAGGACACGCTAAGTGCCTTGGCGGAGCTGGACATCAGCTGCGCCTTCGAGCAGACCGAGGGGGCGCGTCACCTGCAGGGGCACTATCGCATAGGCGACTGGGGGCCCATTAACCCTGCCTGGATCAAAACGCAACTGCCCGTGATCAAGCAGACGCTGGGTTATCCATAAGCGCTATCGCGCGACAACCGGAGGATCTAGCCAACCCGGCGCAACTGCCCGTGATCAAGCAGACGCCGGGTTATTCCTGATCCTGGCGAGGGGACGACAAACAGGGGCCAGCCAATGAGGCTGGCCCCTGTTTTTTATGTCGAGAGGACGGACAAGGCGCTGGAGATAGCGGAAAGCTTATTCCGGGAAGGGCTCTTCCGGCTGCGGCTCCAACGCCTCACCCTGGGTGCAGTCTATGATGGATCGCTTGGGGTTGTTGGGGTCGCGCAGCAGCAGGGGAGCCAGCCCTTCGTTGTGCTTCTGCTCGTCGGAAAACTCGCTGCCATAGGCGTTATGAGTCAGCCTTCTCGCATTGGCGATGGGGGTGTCCACGAACAGGGCATGCACCTCGAAGGTGGACGAGGGGATGAGAAAGCCGCTGATGGGCAGGCCATGCAGATCCTGGCGGGTCTTATACCAGGCAAACCCGTCCGTCACCTTGTAGGGAGTGAAATTTTTGAGCTGAGGGTGGGCCGGCTCGCCGGTTTCGCTGTCAAGATAGAGATCATCGATCTCGCAGGTTGCCAGCCCCTGCCACATAGATTCAAACGGCGTGGAACAGGCCATCAATTGCAACCCGGCCAGCAGTGCCAGCGACGCTTTGTACATTTCCCGTCCCTTCTCTCAATCATGCAATGGCGGTCAGCCAAACGCCCGCAGTCGCTCGACCAGCAGGTCGATAAAGCCCGAACGATCCAGTCCCAGCAACACCAGGGCATTAGCCGGTTTGCCGGTCAGGCCATAGCGATCCACCACCGTCATACCGATAGTGTGTGTGCCACAGGTTTCGATATCGACCCGGCATTCGACCCCATGGAACAGCTCGGGGGCCAGTAACCAGGCTATGGTACAGGGGTCGTGCAGCGGCGCCCCGGTAAATCCCCACTTGGGGTCCCGGTGGTAGATCATGAAAAAGTCGAGCAGTCCTGCCACGCACTGGGCCACCGGATTGCTGATGGCGCGCACCCGCTCGATATCCTCATCCATCACCTGTGCCTCATGGGTCACATCGAGGCCACACATGGTGATGGGGATGCCTGACTTGAACACCATATCGGCCGCTTGTGGGTCGACATAAATATTGAATTCCGCCGCCGGAGTCCAGTTGCCTGCCCCCGCGGCGCCCCCCATCAATACGATGCGGGCAATGTTTGGTTTGAGCTCCGGGTGGGCCGCCAGCAGCAGGGCGATATTGGTGAGCGGGCCAGTCGGCACCAGCGTCACGGGCGCCGGGCTCTCGCGCAAGCACTTGGCCATCAATTCGAGCCCCGTCATGGCCTGCGGCGCAAAAGCGGGATCCGGCAGTGTGGGGCCATCAAGACCCGACTCGCCGTGGACGTTGTCGGCGATGATAAGCGCGCGGGCCAGCGGTTTGGGCGCCCCCGCCGCCACCGGAATATCGTCCCGACCCAGCAGGGTCAGGATACGCAGGGCATTGTTGAGGGTCTTGTCCGGCGTCTGGTTGCCCGCGCTAGTGGTGACCGCCAGCACGTCAAGTTCGGGGCTGGCCAGCGCCAGAATGAGGGCAATAGCGTCGTCATGGCCGGGATCACAATCGAGAATAACGGGCAGAGCCATGGAAAGGGTCCTTACAACATAACAGGGAGCCATACCTTAACAAGCAAGCTTCGGATGAACTCGGGAAGGGGTCACAAAACGGGGCCTTGTTCGTTTCCAAACAGCCATGCATTGCCAACCGTGGTGTTATTTAACCAGTTCATTATCAAATGGTTGAACAGGGCTATCTCGTTCCCCCCATCAGGCAATCCACACGGCCTATTCGCCGGGCTGCGCCAGTTCGGGTATGATCGCCCCCCCGTTTCCAGCCCGTGCGCCCTATGTCTGTTATCGTCGACACCTTTATCGCCCCGCCCTGCACTGCCGCCATTGAGACGCTGTTTGAGGATGAGCAGCTACTGCTGCTCAACAAGCCAAGCGGCCTGCTGAGCCTCTCGGGCAAGAACCCGCTGAACTTCGACTCGGTTCATTATCGGCTGGTGCAGGATTACCCCGGTTGCACCCTGGTCCATCGCCTCGACTTTGGCACCTCAGGCATCATGGTGGTGGCCAAAAACAAGGCCATCAATGCCCTGCTCTGCCAGCAGTTCAGCCTGCGGGCGGTGAGCAAGGCCTACAGCGCCCTGCTGTGCGGCCATCTGGCTGACGATGAAGGGGTGATAAACGCGCCTATCGCCAAGGATCCGGCGATTTTCCCGCTGATGAAGATCTGCGCCGCCAGCGGCAAACCCGCCCGCTCCCGCTATCAGGTGATTGAGCGGCTGGCACAGCAGATGCAGGGTCAAACCGTGCCATTGACACGGGTACGGTTAGTGCCGCAGACCGGCCGCACTCATCAACTGCGCATCCACAGCCAGCTGCTGGGG
>NZ_CAWNYS010000509.1:0-5060 GCF_963878295.1 Aeromonas sp. HMWF014
GTGTAGAAGCGCACCCCATCAGGCCCATGCATATTGAGCGGCCCGAAGATAGACCGCTTCCAGCCACCGAAGCTGTGAAACGCCATGGGTACGGGGATAGGGACGTTCACCCCTACCATACCGACCTGAACCCTGGCGGTGAAGTCCCGCGCCGTATCACCGTCGCAAGTAAAGATGGCGGTGCCGTTACCGTACTCGTGTTCGTTGATGAGCTTGAGCGCCGTCTCGTAATCCGGGGCCCGCACTATGGCGAGCACGGGGCCGAAGATCTCCTCCCGGTAGATGCGCATGTCGGGGGTCACCTCGTCAAACAAACTGCCGCCGATAAAGTAGCCTTCCCCATGACTCACGCCGCGACCATCGACCCGCAGCAGAGCCCCCTCGGCCACCCCCTGATCCACATAATCACGCACCTTGGCCAGATGCTCGCGACTGATGAGGGGCCCCATCTCGTTTTCCGGGGTCTGACCCAGCCCCGGGCCGACCCTGAGTTGCGCCACCAGTGGCGAAAGTTTTGCCACCAGCGCATCGGCTGTCTCATCCCCCACCACCACGGCCACCGAGATCGCCATGCAGCGCTCACCGGCAGCGCCATAGGCCGCCCCCATCAGGGCTGAGACCGCCTGGTCGAGATCCGCATCCGGCATCACCAGCATGTGGTTCTTGGCGCCGCCCAGCGCCTGCACCCGCTTGCCGTGGGCCGAGGCGGTGGCGTAGATGTACTGGGCGATGGGGGTAGAGCCGACAAAGGAGACGGCGCCGACCCGTGAGTCGGTCAGCAGCACGTCCACCACCTCCTTGTCACCGTTGACCACGTTGAGCACGCCGTCCGGCAGACCGGCCTGCTTGAGCAGCTCGGCCATGCGCAGCGAGAGGGAGGGATCCTTCTCGGAAGGCTTGAGAATGAAGGTGTTGCCGCAGGCGATGGCCACCGGGAACATCCAGAGCGGCACCATGGCCGGGAAATTGAACGGCGTGATGCCGGCGCACACCCCCACCGGCTGCATCATGGAGTAGCTGTCGACCCCCCGGCCCACGTTGAGGGAGTGCTCCCCCTTGAGCAGGTGGGGAATGCCGCAGGCAAACTCCACCACCTCGAGACCACGAGTCAGCTCACCCTGGGCATCAGAGAAGACCTTGCCGTGCTCGCGGCTGATGAGCCGGGCCAGATCATCCCTGTGCTGCTCCATCAGCTCCTTGAAGCGAAACAGCACCCGGGCCCGCACCAGCGGCGGGGTCTGCGACCAGTCGGCGAAGGCGCGCTCGGCGATGGCAATGGCCTCGTCGCATTCGGCGGCGGTACTGAGCACCACCTGACCCTGCTGCTGGCCGGTGGCCGGGTTGAAGATGGCACCGAAGCGCTCGCTGCGACTCTCCGTCGTCTCGCCGTTGATAAAGTTGCTGACCCGATATGTCATAAATCCTCCGTGATGGCTCATCCGTCTCTCCCTGCGCCGTCTCACGCGAGCCGGGCACAGGGAGGTGGCGCCCACATCCGGGGCGCCATGCAGTGCAAGGTGGAAGTGGGTTACGCCTGCGTCTGCAACACGTCCTGCAGCAGGGTGAAGAGATCGTCTATCTGGCTGCGCTCCATGATGAGGGGCGGCGACAGGGCGATGATGTCGCCGGTGACGCGGACAAGCGCCCCCTTCTCGAAGCAGCGTACGAACACCTCGTAGGCACGCTTGCCCGGTGCATCCGGCAGGGATTCGAGCTCTATGCCCGCCACCAGTCCGTAGTTGCGCACATCCTTCACATGCTTGCAGCCCTTGAGGGAATGGGCCGCCTCCTCCCAGTAGCCCGCCAGATCGGCGGCGCGGGTGAGCAGATTCTCGTTGCGATAGATCTCGAGGGTCGCCAGCGCGGCGGCGGCGGCCACTGGGTGACCCGAGTAGGTGTAGCCGTGGAACAGTTCGATGGCGCCCTTGCCGGCGGCCATCATGTCGTCATAGATGCCATTGCTCACCAGCACGGCCCCCATGGGGATGGCGCCGTTGGTGAGCCCCTTGGCACAGGTGATCATGTCGGGCAGGACATCGAACTCCTGAGCGGCAAAGGGGGAGCCGAGGCGGCCAAAGCCGGTGATCACCTCGTCGAAGATCAGCAGGATGCCGTGTTTGGTACAGATCTCCCGCAGTCGCTTGAGGTAGCCCTGGGGTGGCATGATGACACCGGTACTGCCGGCGATGGGTTCAACGATGACAGCCGCTATGTTGCTGGCATCGTGCAGGAAGACGATCCTCTCCAGCTCGTCGGCCAGCGCCACATCCTCTTCAGGCAGCCCCTTGGTGAAGGCGTTTTTGGCGATGTTGAGGGTATGAGGCAGATGATCCACCCCGGTCAGCAGGGAGCCGAACCACTTGCGGTTACCGGGAATGCCCCCCACCGAGATGCCGCCGAAGCCGACCCCGTGATAGCCGCGCTCGCGGCCAATCAGCCGGGTGCGGGTACCCTGACCCCGCGCCCGCTGCCAGGCCAGCGCAATCTTGAGCGCCGTGTCCACGGCTTCCGAGCCCGAGTTGGTATAGAAGACATGGCCCAGCCCCTGGGGGGCTATCTCCACCAGCCGGTTGGCCAGCTCGAACGGCAGGGGATGCCCCATCTGGAATGTGGGGGCAAAGTCGAGGTGAGAAATCTGCTGGGAGACCGCCTCGGCAATCTCGCGGCGACCATGGCCCGCGTTGCAACACCAGAGCCCGGCTGTGCCATCCAGTATCTTGCGGCCATCCTCTGAGTGATAATACATCCCCTCTGCCGACTTCAGGATGCGCGGCGCCGCCTTGAATTGCTGGTTGGCGGTAAACGGCATCCAAAAGGCGGACATATCGGAGGGCGTATTGATGTCGCTGATCGGTTTCATGGTCACCTCATCCTTAAGGTGTTTAGTAACTATCGGCTAACGCCTATTAAATTAAACACCTAAATTCCTAAAAAGGGGCCCATAATAGCCCCGTTCGGTGCCACCCCTGGCTGATACATGAGCAGGGTGGTATAAGATATTTAACACAATTTTAATAATAGTAAACAGTCAAGGAGTGTCTATTGATGGATATAGGTCACCGCCTCAAGGCGGTTCGCACCAAGGCGGCCCTCTCCCAGCGCGAGCTGGCCAAACGCTCCGGTGTGACCAACGGTTTTATCTCCCAGATCGAGAAAAATCAGGTGAGCCCCTCGGTATCCTCACTGCGCAAGGTGCTGGAAGGCATCCCCATGTCGCTCGCCAGCTTCTTCACCGAGGAGACCGAGATGGGCACCGAGGTGATCTTCCGCGCCAGCGACATGCCGGATCTCGGCACCCATCCCATCAGCTACCGGCTGATTGGCCACAGCCGCGCCAACCGTGCCATCGGCATGATGCAGGAGATACTGCCGCCGGGTGCCGACACGGGTGACGACATGCTGAGCCATGAGGGAGAAGAGTGCGGCATCGTCATCCGGGGAACGGTCGAGATCACCGTCGGCGAGCAGATCCACCAGCTGGCGGCGGGTGATGGCTACTACTTCGACAGCCGCACCCCGCACCGTTTTCGCAACGTGGGCGAGCAGGAGTGCGAGCTGATCTCCGCCAACACCCCGGCCAGTTTCTAAGGCCATTCAACGGCGTTCACGCCGACGCTGTACCTTGCCCCGGCCGGTTTCTCGCTCATGGCGAGTGACAAGGATGGCCGTCATTGCCGGGGAGAAAGGGACAAGTGTTTAATGAATTGTTACAGGATGGATTTACAAGCGGCAAGATGTTTAGCATATTGATACGCAAAGACCAATTCTTTGCCGGTTCAAGGAGTGAACATGAGTGACCTGACCCTGGCCCAGTGGCAACACAAGGCCGTCCATCTGACCCTGCCCTCGCAAGCCTTCATTGACGGCAGCTACCGGGATGCCATCAATGGCGCCACCTTCGACTGCATCAACCCGGCTAATGGCCAGCTGCTGACCAAGGTCGCCGCCTGCGACGCCGCCGATGCCGAGCTGGCGGTGCAAGCCGCCCGCACCGCCTTCAGTGACAAACGCTGGAGCGGGCTGGCCCCGAAACAACGCAAGCTTATCATGCAACGCTTCGCCGAGCTGATGCGCCTGAACAAGGTGGAGCTGGCGCTGCTGGAGTCACTGGACATGGGCAAGCCCATTGGCGATGCCATGGGGTATGACGCCCCCGCCGCTGCCAACTGCATCGCCTGGAACGCCGAGGCCATCGACAAGATCTACGATCAGGTCGCCCCGGTGGAAGAGTCCGCGCTGGCACTGGTGACCCGCGAGGCGCTCGGGGTGGTCGCCGCCATAGTGCCCTGGAACTTCCCGCTGGTGATGGCCTGCTGGAAGTTGGGCCCGGCGCTGGCCACCGGCAACTCCGTCATCCTCAAACCCTCAGAGAAGTCCCCCCTCACCGCCCTGCGCATCGCCGGGATCGCGAAAGAGGCGGGCATTCCGGATGGGGTCTTCAACGTGCTGCCGGGCTTTGGCCATACCGTGGGCGAGGCACTGGCCATGCACATGGACGTGGATTGCATCACCTTCACCGGCTCCACCAAGATCGGCAAACATCTGGTGGAGTGCTCCGGCAAGTCCAACCTCAAGCGTGCCTTTATGGAGTGCGGTGGCAAGAGCCCCAACATCATACTGGCGGACGCGCCGGATCTGGACGCCGCCGCCAAAAGTGCCGCTGGCGCCATCTTCTACAACCAGGGCGAGGTGTGCACCGCCGCCTCTCGCCTGCTGGTGCAAAACAGCATCAAACCGCAGTTCATAGAGCGGCTGCTGGCCCATGCCAAGGAGTGGATTTCGGCCGACCCGCTCGACCCTGCCACCCGCATCGGCGCCATGGTGGACCACATCCAGATGGAGCAGGTGTTGCGCTATATCGAGATTGGCAAACAGGAGGGAGCCAAGCTGCTGCTGGGCGGCAACCGCACCAACACCGAGAGCGGCGGCTTCTATATCGAGCCCACCATCTTCGACGAGGTGACGCCCGAGATGCGCATCTTCCGCGAAGAGATCTTCGGCCCCGTGCTGGCGGTGACCGGCTTCGATACCCTGGAAGAGGCGATCGCGCTGGGTAACGA
>NZ_CAWNYS010000510.1:0-3060 GCF_963878295.1 Aeromonas sp. HMWF014
GGGGCAGGGGTTGCACCTGTTGATGGGTAATGGTTTTCACAGGGCGCAACAAGAGCGGGAATCCATCGAGTTGCTGATCGGCAAGCGCTGCGAGGCGCTGGTGGTGCACAGCAAGGCGCTGAGCGACGAGGAGCTTATCGACTACGCCATGCGGGTGCCCGGCATGGTGCTGATCAACCGCGATATTCCTGCCCTCAAGGGACGCTGCATCGCCCTTAACAACCGGTTGGGAGCCGCTACGGCGACCCGTCATCTGATCGATTTGGGCCATCGCCATATCGCGTTTATCAGCTCGGATCACGCCATTGAGGATGCCACCTTGCGTCTGCAGGGCTATCAGGACGGGTTGATGGAGGCGGGTCTGGCAGCAAATCCGGAGCTGATCGAGAGCGGCACACCGAGCGAGGAGGGGGGCGAGCGCGCCATGCTCAACCTGTTGGCCAAGGGGCTCAGGGTGACCGCCGTAGTGGCCTATAACGACGCCATGGCGGCTGGCGCCATCTCGGTGCTGGCGGATAATGGCCTCAAGGTGCCGGAGGAGGTCTCTGTGGTGGGCTTCGATGACATCATCTATGCCAGATACCTGAGACCCAAGCTCTCCACCATGCGCTATCCCATCGAGCTGATGGCTGCCCAGGCTGCCAAGCTGGCTATTCAGCTGGCGGCGGGGGAGAGTGAGGCGACCCAGAGCCGGATTTATACTCCCACGCTGATCAATCGCCACTCGGTCGCACCGGTTCGGGCCGGATAGCGATCAGTCACGGCCTCGTTCGAGGTCGTGTTATGCGCGTTTATTTTTTTACCTGGTTTTTAATCATTTTTACTCCGTTTTACTTAACAAAATTGGTGTAATCGTTTACATCTGTGTGAGCAAGATCGCCGTTCCCTGCGTCATACTTCTCTAGACTGAAGAGGTTTTCCAATCAGCAGGGAGAGAGTGAATGCTCAGGGAGATAGTGGCACGTCAGGATTGGCAGACCCAGGCCATTACGTCGGTAAACCGGCTGGCTGCCCATACCCCCATGGTCAGCTGGCGCAGCGAAGCGGATGCCAGGGATGATCTGGCTTCTTCTTCCCGTCTCTTGCTCGATGGCGAGTGGCGCTTCTCTTTCTTTGCCGCACCCGAGCGGGTGCCCGAAGGCTGGCTGGCGCAGGATCTGGCGGATGCCTGCCCCATTACGGTGCCGGGCAACTGGCAGTTGGATGCCGCCTACCCGGCATCGCGTCCGCTCACGGACAGCCCCATCTACACCAACATCAAGTACCCCTTCCCTTGCGATCCGCCCAGGGTGCCTGCTGCCAATCCGACCGGCTGCTACTCTCGCGAGTTTGAGTTGCCCGCCGACTGGCTGGCCAGCGGCCAGACCCGCATCATCTTCGACGGGGTCGACAGCGCCTTCTACCTGTTCTGCAACGGCCACTGGGTAGGCTACTCCCAGGACAGCCGGCTGCCCGCCGAATTCGATCTCAGCCCCTTTCTGCAGGCCAGCAGTAACCGGCTGGCGGTGTTGGTGTTGCGCTGGTCAGATGGCTCCTATCTGGAGGATCAGGACATGTGGCGCCTGAGTGGTATCTTCCGTTCCGTTAGTCTGCTGCACAAACCCGATCGCCACCTGATGGATGTGCGGCTGACGCCCGTGCTGGATGATTGCTATCGGGATGCAGGTCTCAAGATCGCGCTGCAGGCCGCCAACGCAATGGGTCTGTCAGTGGAGGTCAGCCTCTACGACGGCACGGAGCGGGTGGCCAACCTGCGCCAGCGGCTTGGCACCTCAACCATCGACGAGAAGGGGGCCTATGAGGATCGCTGCGAGTTGTGGCTGGCGGTCACGGCCCCTCGCAAGTGGAGCGCCGAGACACCCCACCTCTACCGGCTGACCCTGACCTTGCTCGGCGAGCAGGGCGAGCCCATCGAGAGCGAGGCCTATGATGTGGGCTTTCGGGCCGTGGAGATCAAGGGCGGTCTGCTGCGAGTCAATGGCCAGCCTCTGCTGATCCGTGGTGCCAACCGCCACGAACACGATGCGGCCCAGGGCCACGTGGTGACCCCCGCCACCATGGCGCGGGATCTGCGGCTGCTGAAACAGCACAACTTCAACGCGGTGCGCTGCTCCCATTACCCCAACCATCCGGAGTTTTACCGCCTTTGCGATCGGCTCGGCCTCTACGTGGTGGACGAGGCAAATCTGGAGACCCACGGCATGACCCCCATGGGGCGGCTGGCGCGGGATCCGGCCTGGAGCAATGCCTTTCTGGAGCGGGCGACCCGCATGGTGGCGCGCGACTTCAACCACCCCTCGATCATCATCTGGTCGCTGGGTAACGAGTCGGGCTATGGCCCGGCCCACGATGCCATGTATGGCTGGGTCAAGGGCAGCGACCCGAGCCGTCCGGTGCAGTACGAGGGGGGCGGCGCCGATACTGCGGCCACCGACATCATCTGCCCTATGTATGCGCGCACCCATCAGGATCAGCCCTTTCCGGCCGTGCCAAAGTGGGCGCTGGCCAAGTGGATCGGCCTGCCGGACGAGACCCGTCCGCTGATCCTCTGCGAATACGCCCATGCCATGGGCAACAGCCTGGGGGGCTACGCCCAGTACTGGCAGGCGTTTCGTGATCACCCCCGGCTGCAGGGCGGTTTCGTGTGGGATTGGATGGATCAGGGGCTCGACAAGCAGACCGACGATGGCCGTCACTACTGGGCCTACGGCGGTGACTTCGGCGACCAGCCCAATGATCGCCAGTTTTGCTGCAACGGCCTGCTGTTCCCGGATCGCACCCCCCATCCCGCCCTGTGCGAGGCGAAACGGGCCCAGCAGCCGTTCCGCTTCAGCCTGCTCCAGCACACCCCGCTGCGGGTGCGGATCGAGAGCGAATACCTGTTCCGCGCCACCGATAACGAACGGCTTTGCTGGCAGCTGTGCGAGAACGGCCATGTGATGCAGCAGGGGGAGCTCTCCCTCATGTTGGCGCCGCAAGGGGTAGTCGAGTTGACCCTGACCGGGACGCTGCCCACCTTTGCGGCGGGCTCCCTCGCCTCGCTGGATCTGGCCATAGTGC
>NZ_CAWNYS010000511.1:0-4531 GCF_963878295.1 Aeromonas sp. HMWF014
GCAACATACTGTTTCGAATATATCAGTTCAGGCAATAAGTGTCCCGCGCTATAGTGGTTCAGACAACGCCGCTACCCGGCATGGAATCAATCGAACGGAGCAATCACCATGGCTAACTATTTCAACACCTTGAACCTGCGTCAGCAGTTGGCCCAACTGGGCAAGTGTCGTTTCATGCAGCGGGCGGAATTCGCCGACGGTTGCGACGTGCTGAAGGGCAAGAAGGTGGTGATTGTGGGCTGTGGTGCCCAGGGTCTGAACCAGGGTCTGAACATGCGTGACTCCGGGCTGGATATCTCCTACGCCCTGCGCAAGGCCGCCATCACTGAGAAGCGTGCCTCCTGGCAGAAGGCCACCGACAACGGCTTCGCGGTCGGCACCTATGAAGAGCTGATCCCGACCGCCGATCTGGTGCTGAACCTGACTCCGGACAAGCAGCACTCCGATGTAGTGAAAACCGTGATGCCGCTGATGAAGCAGGGCGCGGCG
This sequence comes from Aeromonas sp. HMWF014, assembly GCF_963878295.1. Classification (NCBI taxonomy): domain Bacteria; kingdom Pseudomonadati; phylum Pseudomonadota; class Gammaproteobacteria; order Aeromonadales; family Aeromonadaceae; genus Aeromonas; species Aeromonas sp. HMWF014. The sequence goes on from NZ_CAWNYS010000511.1 coordinate 490, forward strand.
CTGGGCTACTCCCACGGCTTCAACGTGGTGGAAGAGGGTCAGCAGATCCGCGCCGACATCACAGTCGTCATGGTAGCGCCCAAGTGTCCGGGTACCGAAGTGCGTGAAGAGTACAAGCGCGGCTTCGGTGTGCCGACCCTGCTCGCCGTTCACCCGGAGAACGATCCCAAGGGTGAAGGCATGGCCATCGCCAAGGCGTGGGCTTCTGCTACCGGCGGCGACCGTGCCGGGGTGCTGGAGTCCTCCTTCGTGGCGGAAGTGAAATCTGACCTGATGGGCGAGCAGACCATCCTTTGCGGCATGCTGCAGGCCGGTTCTCTGCTCTGTTATGACAAGCTGGTTGCCGAAGGGACTGACAAGGCCTACGCCGGCAAGCTGATCCAGTTTGGCTGGGAGACCATCACCGAAGCCCTGAAGCAGGGTGGTATCAGCCTGATGATGGACCGCCTCTCCAACCCGGCCAAACTGCGTGCCTTCGAGCTCTCCGAGCAACTGCGCACCCTGATGCGCCCGCTGTTCGAGAAACACATGGATGACATCATCGCTGGTGAGTTCTCCCGCGGTATGATGGCCGACTGGGCCGAGGATGACGTCAAACTGTTTACCTGGCGCGAAGAGACCGGCAAATCCGCCTTCGAAAACGCCCCGGCGTTCGCTGGCAAGATTGCCGAGCAGGAGTACTTCGACAATGGCGTGGTGATGGTGGCCATGGTCAAGGCGGGTGTCGAGCTGGCGTTCGAAACCATGGTAGCTTCCGGCATCTACGAGGAGTCCGCCTACTACGAATCCCTGCACGAGCTGCCGCTGATCGCCAACACAGTTGCTCGCAAGCGTCTGTACGAGATGAACGTGGTCATCTCCGACACCGCCGAGTACGGCAACTACCTGTTCGCCAACGCTGCAGTGCCGTTGCTGCGTGAGCACTTCATGCCGACCCTGAAGGCGGGCGATCTGGGTGCCAGCAAGGCGGAAGGGCAGAGCGTCGACAACCTGGCGCTGCTGGCGGCCAACGAAGCGACCCGCAACCACCCGATCGAGAAGATCGGTCAGGTACTGCGCGGTTACATGAAGGACATGAAACGCATCGCCGTTGGCGGTTAATGCCCCCTCATCCCCAGCCCTTCTCCCAGTGGGAGAAGGGTGAAAAATAAAAAGCCCCGCTCATCTGAGCGGGGCTTTTGCATTCAGAAAGGCTGGATAAATCAGGCTTTCCAGGCTTTCCAGGCTTTCCAGGTGTTGATCAGACCGTTGGTTGAGCAGTCGTGGCTGGTGACAGCCTCGGCGGTGTTGAGCTCTGGCAGGATCTTGTTGGCCAGCTGTTTGCCCAGCTCCACGCCCCACTGGTCGAAGGAGAAGATGTTCCAGATTGCGCCCTGTACGAAGATCTTGTGCTCGTACATGGCTATCAGGGCACCCAGGGTTTTCGGGGTCAGGCTCTTGAACAGTATGCTGTTGGTCGGGCGGTTGCCTTCGAACACCTTGAACGGCACCAGATCCTTGACCTGCTCCAGGGTTTTGCCAGCAGCCAGGAACTCGGCTTCGACCTGCTCTTTGCTCTTGCCGAAGGCCAGTGCCTCGGTCTGGGCGAAGAAGTTGGCCAGCAGTTTCGGATGGTGGTCACCGATCGGGTTGTGGCTAATGGCTGGCGCCAGGAAGTCACAGGGGATCAGCTTGGTGCCTTGGTGGATCAGCTGATAGAAGGCGTGCTGGCCGTTGGTGCCCGGCTCACCCCAGATGATGGGGCCAGTCTGGTAATCAACCGGCTTGCCGTTGCGATCCACGTACTTGCCGTTGGATTCCATGTTGCCCTGCTGGAAGTAGGCAGGGAAGCGGTGCATGTACTGGTCATACGGCAGAATGGCTTCGGACTCGGCACCATGGAAGTTGTTGTACCACAGGCCAATCAGCGCCAGCAGCACCGGCACGTTTTGCTCATAGGAGGCAGTGGCGAAGTGCATGTCCATCTCGAAGGCGCCTTGCAGCAGGGCTTCGAAGTGTTCGAAACCGACGGACAGGGCGATAGGCATGCCGATGGCAGACCAGGAAGAGTAACGGCCGCCAACCCAGTCCCAGAACTCGAACATGTTGTTGGTGTCGATGCCGAACTCGGCCACGGCCTTGCCGTTGGTGGAGAGCGCAGCGAAGTGCTTGGCAACGTGGGCCTTGTCACCGGCGATGTTGATGAACCAGTCGCGGGCGGTCAGGGCGTTGGTCATGGTCTCCTGAGTGGTGAAGGTCTTGGAGGCCACCAGGAACAGGGTGGTTTCCGGATCGATATTCTTCAGGGTTTCGGCGATGTGGGTGCCATCGACGTTGGAGACGAAGTGCATCTGCAGGTGGTTTTTGTAGGGGCGCAGTGCTTCGGTGATCATTACCGGGCCCAGATCAGAGCCACCGATACCGATGTTGACCACGTGCTGGATCGCCTTGCCGGTGTAGCCTTTCCACTCGCCGGAGATGATCTTCTCGCAGAAGCCTTTCATCTTGGCCAGTACGGCGTTCACTTCCGGCATCACATCCTTGCCGTCGCACTCGACGGGGCGGTCGGAGCGGTTGCGCAGGGCCACGTGCAGTACCGAGCGGCCCTCGGTCATGTTGATCTTCTCGCCATTGAACATGGCATCGATCGCGCTGCGAAGATCGGTCTCTTTGGCCAGATTAGCCAGCAACGTGAGGGTTTCCTCGGTGATCAGGTTTTTTGAGTAGTCAACCAGGATATCGCCGCCAAAGGTGAGGGAGAACTTGTCGAAGCGCTTCGGGTCCTGCGCGAACAGATCCTTGAGTCGAGTCTCTTTGTTAGCTGAAAAATGGGCTTCCAGCGCCTGCCAGGCCTGGGTCTGGGTTGGATTGATGTTTTTCATAGGATTACCGATCTTCCTAGTTGTGTTTGAACCTTGCAGGCAAGGCTCCCGCCAAACCTTATTATTCGAACATTATACCGAGCACGGCGTGCGGCCCGTGTAACAGAGCTTTACCAATTGTCTGCCATCGAAGGAGTTTACAACCAAAACGCTGCGATTATGAGTCACTCATGACCAGGGGATCTTGAGTTTGCTCATACTTCACCCGGCTTGTACGGGTTGAAAGGGCTTTCATCGATGGTTGGCCGCAGCTTGCTGCCTGGCAAGTGAGTGTTACAGCTAAAGGGGTATTTGATCGCCGCCTTTTGGCTCATTTTATGAGCAAGCGCAAATTGTCGGGGGTGGACCTTGGCTAGGATGGGATCCGAATGGATTAGATCTCCCAGGGATGGCCACAGTCTGGAATAAGGAGATCGATATGAAACACCTGTTATGCCTGTTTGCCCTGAGCCTGCTTGCCACTGGCTTCATCGGCCTGTTGACCATGGTGCTGACCAGTGCGGCGCCAACCCTGGAGATAAGGGTGCTGGCCGTGATGGGTGCCGTACTGGGGGGTTATGTGCTGGTGCAGCCGTTGCTTAACCGGGTCGCTCGTCGACTGGTCTGAGGGAACTGCCTGCCCTATGGATGGGCGTGCTGGCCATGGTGACAACGGCGCAAGATCCGGCCCGGGTGGCCGGATTTTTTATGCCTGCGCCGTGCACATGAGGCCCATAAACAACCATGCCAGCGCTAAGGCTGGCATGGTTGTACTCAGGGCCTGCTTCAGGCCTGGGGTTTTTGCATGTGCATGACCATCTGCGGGAAGGGGATCTCGACACCCTCGGCGTCGAAAGTCAGCTTCACCTTCTCGTGAAAGTCGAACCAGACACCCCAGTAATCGGCGGTTTTCACCCAGGGACGCACCACGATATTGACCGAGGAGTCGGCCAGGGCTGCGACGGCTATGGTGGCGGCAGGATCTTTCAGGATGCGCGGCTCTTCATGCACCAGGCGCTCGAGGATCTGCTTGGCCTTGCGCAGATCCGAGCCGTAGCCGATGCCGAAGGTCATGTCGATGCGACGGGTGTCCATGCGAGAGTAGTTGACTATGGTGCCGTTCAGGATGGCGGCGTTGGGTACCACTACCATCTTGTTGTCACCCGAGGTGAGGGTGGTGGTGAACAGCTGTACCGACTGCA
>NZ_CAWNYS010000511.1:4541-10987 GCF_963878295.1 Aeromonas sp. HMWF014
GATGATCAGCAGGAAACCGGCGGCGAAGTTGGAGAGCGAGCCTTGCAGCGCCAGACCGATGGCCAGACCGGCGGCACCTATGATGGCAATGAAGGAGGCGGTCTGTACCCCGACCCGACCCAAAGCAGCGATCACCACGAACACCAGTATGGTGTACTTGAGTATGCTGCCGACGAAATGGGTGATGGTGGTGTCCAGCTTGCGGGCCTGCATCATCTTGACCACTGCGCTGCTGATGATGTTGGCGGCGATGTAACCGACCAGCAGGGTGACCAGGGCGGCCGCCATGTTGACGGCATAATCGATCAGCCGGTCCTGGTTATTGACCAGCCAGGTATGCGCTTCGGTAATGATTTCGGGTTCCATAGGAGGTCCTGTCAGGCAGTAAAGGTTTATAACGCATGAATCTAACACTGGAATGCGACAATCCGGGTCGCATCTGGTGCTCACCCCTCTTTTTTGCCACAAAAAACAAGGGAGGCCAAGGCCTCCCTGTTTGCACCAACCTGTCTGGATCAGCTTTGCAATAACTGGCTGCGGATGAACAGCCACTGATCCTCGAAGCCTGCAGTGGGCTTGAGTTTGAACTCGGAGCGGACGCATTGGCCGATCCGCCCCTCTGGTTCAGCTTTGTAGCAGCTGGCTGCGGATGAACAACCACTGATCCTCGCAGCCTGCAGTGGGCTTGAGTTTTAACTCGGAGCGGACGCATTGGCCGATCCGCCCCCTCTGGTTCAGCTTTGTAGCAGCTGGCTGCGGATGAACAACCACTGATCCTCGAAGCCGGCGGTGGGCTTGAGTTTGAACTCGGAGCGGACAAACTGGCTGATGCGTCCCTCGGTATAGGCCAGTAGCAGATTGGCCAGCATGGTCTCGTCGAGCTGGAAGCCCTGACCTTCCCGCAGCCGCTTTTCGCGCAATACCTGCTTGATCTGGGTCTCCAGCTTGTCGAACAGGATGCTGATGCGATCCCGCAGCCGGTCATGTTCGCCCAGCAGGGCATCGCCGTTGAGAATACGGGTGATGCCGGGGTTGCGCTCGGCGAACACCAGCAGCAGTTGAAGGATATGATGGCAGCGGGCCATTGTGTCCTTCTCTTCGGCCATGATCAGGTTGACCCGTGACAGCAGGGAATCCTCGATAAAGTCGATCAGCCCCTCGAACATCCGCGCCTTGCTGGGAAAATGTCGATAGAGGGCTGCCTCAGAGACCCCCACCTCGGCCGCCAGACGTGCCGTGGTGATACGCTGGCCAGGGCTGGTTTCCAGCATATGGGCGAGTGCTTGCAGGATCTGATCGCGCCGACTCTGTTTCTGATTACTGCTTGCCATGGATTCCCCTAAAAAAACAATGGCTTGATTCTATTATCAGGCACAGGCCAAAGGGCCGGTGTGGTCTGTTATTGGCGACCAGAAGAACCAAAACCGCCTTCACCCCGTTCACTCTGATTGAACTCATCGACCAGTTGGAAGCTGGCCTGAACCACCGGCATGATCACCAGCTGGGCGATGCGCTCGCCGGGTTGCATGGTGAAGCTATCGTTGCCACGGTTCCAGACCGAGACCATCAGCTGGCCCTGGTAATCGGAATCGATGAGGCCGACAACTATACGATAAAAAACCGTCTCAATTTCTTAACTTTATGAAATTAAAGTGTTTTTATCTTAGTGTCGGAAAAAGTGTCTCAGGCCCCAGGTTTTGGTATGTTGGCGGTCTATGCTTTACCGGTACTACCGAAACCACCACTACCACGCTCGGTTTCGGTGGAGAATTCCTCAACAACACTCAACGACACCTGTACAACCGGTTGGAACATCAATTGTGCGATCCGGTCACCAGGCTGTACGGTGTAAGGGTCTTCGCCATCGTTTGCCAAGATGACGCCTATTTCGCCATGGTAGTCCGCATCAATGACACCAATGCCTTGAGCTACGCGAATACCATGTTTCAATGAGAGCCCAGAACGGGAAGCTACTATGGCTACTAAGCTCGGGTCCATCATATTGATAGCGAGTCCAGTTTTCAGAAGATGGCGAGCGCCTGGCGCAATCGTCACGGGTTCAGCGATGCATGCGCGTAGGTCCATGGCTGCGGAGCCATCTGTCGCGTAGGTCGGCATTGGGAGCTGTTCTGTGCCCAGAAGGTTATTGACCATGCGTGCTTCTATGCGTCGATACATCTTGTGTTCCTCGATAAACTTGAACTAGCAAATTCAAAAATGGGTACAGCGTTACAGGCGCGAAGAGATGGGGCTTGGCTTTTGTCAGCAAAGCAAAACAAAAAGCCATGAGATCTCAGCCGCTGACCGGGGGCTAAGATACCAGATTGCCTCCCTGTATGGCGAGGGTAGGGTTTACCAAAACCCTCGTGGTCAGCATCATCAGAGAGACAGGAGCAAACAGAGAGGGATTCATTTTGGTCATTTATCTGTTGGCTGGTAGTGAGCCGCTATAGGTATTTCATTTTCGCTAATTTGTTCGATAGTTAAGCATTGTTGCTGTTGGATAAAACCATGTCTTGCAGTTCTTGCATATGACAATTGAGCTTTGGAATATCTAAAAAGTGTCCTCTCGCAAAACTCGATGCAAGAAATAAAATAAGGTCTGGATAGTTTTTTATGTGACCATGCCTAAGAAGCAAGTTAAATATGAAAAGGGCTAATCTTTTTTCAGCGGTGTCACCATCTAATTCAGACAATGCAGTATGACAAGCATGATTGAAAACGTTTTCGGCATAACCATCATATTCTGAATTATAGCATCGACCACCTTTTAGAATACTACCTTCCAAGCAAGCCATAACAGTGGCTTTTCCTGTGACCTCAAGCATAAATGACTGTAGAGCCTGTGGAGACTGAAAGGAGGCACCATGTTTTTCTATAAACTTTGCAACCAAATACACGTGTTCAGGAATAGAGGATAAGCTTAATTCTATAACATCACTGTACAATATAGGAACTGGTGTCCCAGCAAATAAGTTCAGCTTAATGCTTTGTAGCTTAGCATTTAAGGAAATATTCTCAACTACATCAATAACAAACGAGTTTATGTTTACCGTAGGATAATTCGACTGTTTTGCGAGCATGCACACAACATGATCAATACATAACCAAGGTATATTGTTAGCAACAGAGAGTTGAAAAGTAGAATAAACTGTCCCGTCAATCATATCTCTAATACTAACTAATTCATTCGGGGTGTCAGATGGGATGAGTGATTCTACCCTTACAACTGACATAAGCGCTTTCAATTCATTTATAAACTGAAATGAGTTCTGTTTAATATCTTTGTGTGTATATTTACGTAACCCATCATCAGTATATTCAATGGCTAGATAGTCTTCTCTGAGGATGTCAGAAAGCCAATGCTCATAAAATTTCTTTGATTGCTCTGATATGACTATTTCAATTGATGACTTGGATAAGTAGGTGGAGAACCCCATTAGAGAAAAATAGACGGCAGTATATAAATCTATAACTACTTTACTCGGCTTTTTAATTCCGTCATCATATAGCGAAATGTATTGGGTCGAATCTGCTGATGTCAAATGAGTTACTGCGCCTTTTATTGGATTATCTGGCGCCGTATATTTACCTCTCATAGTAAGAGGGATTTTATTACTCCGTAATACATCATCTTTTTTTCTATCTTTTTCTGATAGAGCTTTTAATATCTTTTCGAAGTATGGTATAAATTCATCTTCACTATCCGGTACAGTATATAGCTTAAATACATCTGTACCATCATTGATTCTATCCCTCAGCTCAATAGCATGTCTAAATGCCGCAATATAAGGTGACAATCGTTCAATTACGGTAAACTCTCCATATATAGGATCATTTATCGTCTCACCCTCCTTCATGCTATCTAGAATTTTCCCTGTTGGGGATTCTGCATCGAGTAGAGATGGATGTGTAACATCTAGGTTTTTGACAATAATGCGATTATAACTCTTGAAGCCATCGCTATACCTTATTCCATCACCACAATATTTAGGTGTGTATGGATTGTCTGTTATTTCTGGTCTGTTTGATAAGGAGGAAACATGAATTTGAGTCAGTGGTTTTGCGACTATTTCTGGAGCCTTCACGAACCAGTCTACTAACACTTTCTCGGCAAAGTAAATATCAACGAAAGATGCTATTTCGCTAATTAAGGATAGTTTTGATTCATGGAATTCTAAAAAAATAGAATCTGGTATTTCTCGTAAGACTTTATTACGTTCATCAACATTAACCCCACTATTTCGCAGTGTAAATAACAATAAGTTCCAAGCGAAATGATCATCTGGATCAAGATCTATTGCAGATCTAGATGCATTTATAGCGTATTGATACTGATTGAGGCGCTCATGAACTTGAGCCTCTAACAACCATACAAATGAGGTTTTTTCTTCTGGAGATATTAGCGCAACTTGAGACAAGAAAAGCTGATGCTTTTCACTTGCAACAAGGGCTCGTAAATAACATTCGAATAATGGTGATGCCCATGGTTCTTTAGGTATCATTGGGCTTAAGTAGTCTACAGCGAGAAGAGGGAAGTCCATGTCTATAAAGATATGACTCAACTCAATCAGTGCTAATGGGGGGAGTTGAATAAATAGATCATCATTCAATTCTAGTAACTTTTTTGCCTCATCTACAAGTGAAACTATTTTTTTATTATCCCCATCCTTGAGTATTAATGCCTTTAAATACAGCATATAAAATGAATTTACATAATTATCACCAGTATCGATCCACCCACCTTTATTTACCCACTGCTCTACGGTGGAACCTTTGATTGTTTTCCTTTTTAAGGCATCAATAAAAACTAGATAGCGTTCAAAATCAATAGATACTTGAGATAAATCTAATTCAGGGTTTTTAAATGACTTAGATAGCAAAGCTCTATTGATTTTATCGGATATGTCACTATCAAACGTGCTGATCTTATCAGCATGTTTTTGCCCCATTATGATTAGGTCAGTGTCTGAAAATAGAGTTATTTTAAGTAGATTTATTAATACAATTGCTAATCTTGCATCCTGCGTATCTATCATATTAGACACTTGAGCTATAAGTCTATCCGCGCGTATTTTTACGCTACTATCAAGTGTCCAGATGTGCTTAGAGTGGCCTTGACTAAGTAAGAGATAGCTTTCGCAAATAAGTAAAAGTATTTGAGAATTGCTCGATGGAAATACATCGTGAAGATGTGTGCATATTTCAAAAGCCAATTCAAAACTATAAACTCGTAATGCTCCTCGGACTAACCCACATAGTTCATCTTCCAACAAATCTATCCTATTGCTGGAGTTGAAGTGGTCTTTAATATCCGATTCTATAGCGAGGTGCTCTAGATATACTTCAATAACATGAGGTGATTTTTCAGTAATTGAATTGTATCGTTCGTGAGCTAAAGATGGATGTGTTCGAGACTCTAAATCAAGCAAGATTGACATGACCACTGATGTTATATAATCAGAGTGACTCCTGCCGCGCAAAAAATATAATATCTCTTGTCTCGATGACTCGCTTGGAAGTGAGTTATCTATTAGATTTGTTTTTATTAACAAACATTCCAGCACGGTTTTTACTTCACTTTCAAGCGAGCCTATATTATTTATTACTCCAATTTTCTCTCTTGCTCTTGATGTCTCTCTATGACGGATGTCATGCATTATGTTTTCCGCAACACTCTTCAAGTCCTGAGCCTTAATGCTACGTATGATATTCTCATACTTATTTTTTACGTTGTCGCCAGAACCATAATGCATTTGTGTCGTCATAGGTGCTTACTTATTGTATACGGTTTTATTTACAACGTTATCACCAGAACCATAATGATTTTGAGTGACGGAACTTTGATTTTTCTCTGGAATTATCTTTTGCAGATATGATTGAATCTCTGATGCGTCATTTATTTTTTGCTCAATCGCACGCTCAGATAAATCATCTAAATTCATAGATGCAAGCTTATGAGTTAATTCATGTAATGTGTCCTCATCGAAAATCCATCCTGTAAGTTTTTCCTTAAGAAGATCAATCGTTAATAGGGCCCCACTTTTAAAACCATCATAAAGTAATCCAGACAAAATCGTGCTCGTTAAAAAATCCATATATTCCCACTATAATGACATTTAAGTATCCATGTATAATAATGGCTAACTCATTAATAAATATCAACATCTTTTGTAGCGCATTGAGATGGAAAGCTATGATCGCAAGAGGAGAGGGTTGCGACAATATTTGAATGCTTAACATTTGCATCAACGCTCAGATGTAGGGGAGGCTGACTGATTGATGAGCCGCTAGGGTGGTAACGTTATGGAAAATTCAGGCATCCAGATCGAGCCTGTAAATCTAATTGTGTAACCGCCCACGAATAAGTAACTTTTTCAAAAGGATACCTTCGTGGGTAAGCAAATGGACCAAGACAAACTCAAAGCACTCGCCGCTGAGCTGGC
>NZ_CAWNYS010000512.1:0-4601 GCF_963878295.1 Aeromonas sp. HMWF014
TACTCTATCATGGCTGGCTGGGCCAGGTTGTCGGCACGCCACAGACGGTAGCGCACTTCATACTCCTGCGGGACGTAGAGCACGAACGGCAGCTTGGAGTTGTAGTTCACGAAGAAGCCCTGACCATAGATCTGGACGAAGGTCTCTTTCTTCTGGGCATCCGGGCAGGCCATCAGGGTGCTGATGGGATCGGAAACCTTATCGAGCATCAGGTAGTTGTAGCCCCAGCCCTTGACGCTGTGCTGTTCCAGATTGCCGGCGAAGCGCGGCACATTGCAATCGACCATCATTTTCTTGCCGACCTGCAACTCGACCATCATGTCGGCTTCATTCTCGACTTCTGGCAGGCGGATGACGACACGTTCCTGGTTTACTTCGGCGGCCGGGAACATGCTGATATCAAATTTTTTCGGTTCGGCGGCGAAGGCATGGCCGCCCAGCAACAAGGCGCCCAGCAGGCTAAAACGCAATACGGTTTTCATCTGTACCTCATGGGGTTGGTTCAACGCCGCTAGACTAACCGCTCTGCCCGTTTCATGCCAGCGATCTGCGGTGTAAATCATGCTGGATCCGGCACAGGATGACGTGTTCTGGCTGTTTTCTGACAGGGTGCACACTCCTTGTGCGCCTCACCGGCCAGGGGCTGGGGTGGCCGGCACCGGGCCCTGTTTTTCAGCTGCATCCCCTGCCCACACCTGTGCAATCAGCGTATCAAGAGGAGCTGTTTGGCCGAGACGCCGGGTGCCCGCTTGCCTTGGGTATTCATAGTACGCGCGCCCGGCCTGACAGGCCTTGAGCAGAGGGGGAGTCCCCTCGTCCAAAGAGACTGCTCCGCGCTACCGTGGGGTTGCTTTGCAGCAGGTGGGGCCGATTAGCGATGAGTGCGGAGCTGTTCTCTCTTCGGCTGTGCTGGCGCAGACGCAATAAAAAGCCCGCTGCGAGAGCGGGCTGTTCATGGCGGGTTGGCTTGGCCTCAGGGGGCGCGATAGAAGCGGTTCAGCTCATTCATCACCTGGATCATGACGCCCATGTCGGGGGTGTCGTGCTTGATGGGACGGTAGCTGTCGCGCTCCAGCAACTCGAAGTCACCCTGCTTGTTGAAGTGGGTGATGGTGTTGTCCTGATAGATGGCAAAGTCGCGCTGATCTCCCGCCAGCACCCAGTTGCGCGGGCTGGTGTCGAACAGGTTGCGGCCTATGCTGTAGTCCCGCGCCGGATTGCGTACCCCCAGCATGTTTTGCATCAGGGTCGGCACCAGATCCACATGACTGCTAGCCTGGCTCAGCGGCAGGGTGTCATTGCCCGGCCAAGCCAGCACGAAGGGCACCTGCACCTGGTAGGGCGAGTAGTTGGTGCCATAGCCCCAGCTGTTGCTCTGGGTTTCGTTGAACTCCTGACCGTGGTTGGCGGTGATGACGACTATGGTCTGCTCATTGAGCCCCTGTTGTTGCAACTGGGTCAGCATCTGCTCCAGCAACTGATCGGTATAGAAGACGGTGTTCTTGTAGCGATTTTCCAGCTTTTGCAGGTTCTCGCTCTGATAGGCGGTGGCCGGATTGAACTTGGTCAGCTCGGGCTGGAAGGGTCCCTTGATGTTGGCTGGCAGTTGGTAATCACCCGGGCTTGACAGATAGACCAGCGAGAACCAGGGCCTGTCCGGTGAACGCTTGGCAAGCCACTGCTGCCAGTCGTCGATCAGCTGTCTGTCATCGGTCTGCTCTGAGACAAATACCTGCTTGCGCAGGCCCGAGAGTATGCTCTGGCGATACTTCTGGGCATCGTCCAGCGCGCCGAACAGACCAAATTGGTAGTCCTGGCGCAACATCTCGTCGAACAGTACCGGCGGCGTTTTGTCGTTGCGAATGTCGTCGTAATAGTGGCCGGGCAGGCCATAGAAGAGGCTGAACATCCCCATCACATCATTGTTGCCGCCACTCATGTGGTTGGCAAAGTGGAGGTGCTGATCCGCATAGCGCTGCAGATTGGGCATGTTGATGTTGTTGAGCATGTCGGCCCGCAGCGAGTCTACCACCACGATCAACAGATTCTTGTGCTCGACGGGAGCATTGACGCTGAGCGGACGCAGCGGGTAGCGCAAGCGGCTCGCGCGGTCGCCATCCTGGGATTCGGCCTGCTTCTCGTACTGATCCAGATCCAGCCAGCCGTGTTTGGCCAGGAAACTCTTGGCGGTCATGGGGTAGGAGAGGGGGAAGTTGGCACGTTGCATCGTGATGGGCTGATACAGGGTGGCATCAGCCCAGCTGTTGACCACGTGGGTCAGAATGAAGCAGACCAGCAGGGCCAGCCCCACCTGATTGCCATACTGGCGGCGTTTGCGCTTGTTGATCTTGCGCCACACATAGGCCGACAGCAGCAGTTGCAGCAGAAAGATGGTCGGCACTGCCACGAAGATGATGCTCCAGATCGAGCCCTCCTCGGTTTGGGCCTGATCCAGCAGCAGCTGCCATACCTGACCGTTCAAGTGGAACTTGAACAGCTGGAACACCTGGGTGTCGATGAGCAGCAGCACCTGCGCCAGGGTGGCAATGATGGCCGAAATGAAGCGCAGCGCCTTCTCGTTGGGCAGCACGAAGGTCAGCGGGAACACTGTCAACAGGTAGGTGACAAAGCTCAGAAACGAGAAGTGGCCTATCCAGCTGATGATGAGATAGGTCACGCCGAGCGTGCTCGACGGCCAGCTGATCGCCCCCAGATAGCGGGTGGCAATCAGCATGGCCAGTATGATGTTGAAGAAGGAGAACCAATGCCCCCAGGTGATCAGGCGAGAGACATTATCACGATAGGGGTTGCCGGTTTCGACCATAGTGATCCATCTGCGTTGAGAAACGTCAAAAAAAAGCGGCGATTCAGTGTGCGTCGTGGCGATTGTCGACCGAGGAAGTCAGTGCCTGGACAAATTTTTCAGTGATCGCCTGGCGTTGTGCCGGGGCCATGCCGTTGATGATATTGGTGGTCACGTTACCCAGCACCATCAGGCTGAGGTCGACTGGCGCTTTGTGCTTCTCCAGTACTGTGATCAGGTCATTCATCAGGTCATCAAATTGCTGGTTTGTGTACTTTGATACGATGGGCATAATCTTGAGTTCATCTCGGTTCAAAGCGCCTTATAATACTTCACCCTTTCGGCTAACACTATGGCTTTGTGACATGAGTCTCGATATCGACAAGATCATTCTTCACTCCCTGCGCCAGGGCGGCGATGGTCAACCTCACGCCGACACCCGCAGCCAGACCCTGCCTACCGATGAGGCGGTACAGGGGCTGATGGCGGAGCTGCATCGCATTTACAACGGCAAGGGTGGCAAGGGTTTTGGCTTCTTTGCCGACCCAGAAACTGCCGTGGCCGAGCTGGCGGAGGGCGAAACGGCCCCCAAGCAGCCTTCTCCCGCCTTTCGCATCGCCCTCGAGCAACTGCTCGGCGAGCAGAGCGAATTCGTCCCCTTTTCGGTCAACATGACCCATCTGTTGGTGAAAAACCTGGTGGAGCACGCCCTCGACGAGCAGGGGGTGCTGCTGTTTGCCAAATACAACTATGTCGGGGTCGATTACCTGATGCTTGCCCTGCTGGAAGGCAAGGAGAGCGTCACTGTCAGCGAGGCGCTGGACTTGCGCCATATTCATTATCTGGATATCGGCAAACTCAATCTGGTGGCTCGCATCGATCTGACCGAATGGAAAACCCAGCCAGACTCTCGCCGTTATATCACCTTCAGCAAGGGGCGGGTCGGCCGCAAACTGGGCGACTTCTTCATGGATCTGCTGGGTGCCCGTGAGGGGATGGATGCCAAGGTGCAAAATAAGGGGTTACTGCAGGCGGTGGACGATTATTGCGACAGCCGCCAGCTGGAGCCGGCCGAGCGCAATGACTACAAGAAGCAGGTCTTCAAATATTGCACCGAGCAGGCCAGCGCCGGAGAGGAGATCGAAATCAAGGAGCTCTCTGCAGAATTGCCGGGCGATGGCGACCTCGATTTTTACAGCTTCATCGGTCAGGAGTATGAGCTGGAAGATCGCTTCCCCGCTGATCGTTCCACTCTGCGCGGCCTGACCAAGTTCGTTGGGTCCGGTGGTGGTCTGACCCTGAGCTTCGAGCAGAAGTTGCTGAACAGCCGGGTGTTTTACGATCCCCAGACAGATACCCTGACCATTCGTGGTGTGCCGCCAAACCTCAAGGATCAGCTGCTGCGCCAGTCGTAATGTGATCCGCTTTCCATTTTTGGCAAAAAGACACCGCACTTTGCTGCGGTGTCTTTTTATTTAAAGAGGTAAGGCTCGCCGAAACCAACTCGGTGCTTTGTTAACAAATTAAACAGAATAATCACCGTGAAAGGGTTTTCAATGAGGTGAAAACCCTTTCACTTGTGTTCTTTTATTTCTGTTTGGTAATTTAATTTCCATTTTTGGCGAGGGATATGCCAATAAATGGCGATAACCCCCTGAAATAAGAAAATGTTTTCAGAACTTGTTGGAAGAAAACACGTAATTGCATTTCAAAAATGCGAGTTGCGTCATGTGAGGGGGTGACGGCTTGGGATAATATTCATCCCGCACACAATGCTCTTACAGCGCGGAACTAATAC
>NZ_CAWNYS010000512.1:4614-27306 GCF_963878295.1 Aeromonas sp. HMWF014
TACAATGGTCTGGCCGAAGTTGGCAAGAGATTTGAAGCCGAAACCGGCATCAAGGTGAGGGTTGCTCACCCTGATCAGGTGGAAGTGAAATTCCAGCAAGCTGCTGCCACCGGCAACGGCCCGGACATCTTCTTCTGGGCTCACGACCGTTACGGTGAGTGGGTCAAAGCCGGTCTGCTGGTTCCGGTGACGCCGAGCGCTGAGACCAAAGGCAAATTTGAACAGCTGGCATGGGATGCCATGACGGTGGATGGCAAAACCTATGGCTATCCGGTTGCCATGGAAGCAGTCAGCCTGATCTATAACAAGGATCTGCTGCCTGAGCCGCCGAAAACCTTCGAAGAGATCGCCAAGATTGACGAGACCCTGAAGAAGAGCGGCAAGCGCGCCATCATGTGGGCCTATGACACCCCCTATTTCAGCTACCCGCTGCTGGCTGCCAACGGTGGTTACGCCTTCAAGAAAACCGCTACCGGTTATGACGTGAAAGATACCGGCGTGAACAACGCGGGCGCCAAGCTGGGCGTGGGCTACATCTCCGAGATGATCAAGTCCGGTCATCTGGAAAAAGGCATCGACTACGGTGTGATGGACGCCAAGTTCAACAAGGGCGAAGTGGCCATGATGATCAACGGTCCCTGGGCCTGGAGCAACCTGGACAAGAGCGGCATCAATTACGGCGTCGCGCCGCTGCCGACCCTGAACGGCAAGCCGGCTAAAGCTTTTGTTGGCGTTCTGGGTGCCACCATCAACGCCGCCAGCCCGAACAAGGATCTGGCCATCGAGTTCCTGGAAAACTACCTGCTGACCGATGCCGGTCTGGCACCGGTTAACGCCGACAAGCCGCTGGGCGCCGTGGCACTGAAATCCTTCCAGAAAACCCTGGAATCCGATGCGAACATCAAGGCCACCATGCAAAACGCCCAGGCCGGCGAGCCGATGCCATCTGTTCCCGAGATGAGCCGTTTCTGGTCTTCCCTGGAAACCGCCCTCAAGAACGTGACCTCCGGTCGTCAGGGTGTTGACGAGGCACTGGATACCGCTGCCAAGCGTATCGTTCAGTAAGCACGCACGACCCGGGAGGCCGCAATGGCCTCCCACTCTCTCAAATATCTCTTGGCGTTATAAAGGTTAATTGGCATGGAAGTAGTACCTTCTGTTGAGTCCTATGCCGGTCCGAAGGATAAGCACACTTGGCTTAAGTGGACCATCGCTGCTCTGGTTGCCATCCTCAACGGCTACGCAGCCGTATTGATGTACGCCAGTGGCGAGTGGGTATTCGCGCTGCTGTCTCTGGTGGTGGTTTCCGTCGGTTTGTATGTCTTCATGAACAAGAAGACCTATGCCCACCGCTATATCTTCCCCGGTGTGGCTGGCATGGTTGTGTTTATCATCTTCCCTCTTGTCTACACGATCGGCATTGCCTTCACCAACTATTCTGGAACCAACTTGCTCTCCCTCGAGCAGGCGCGGGATTACCATCTGAAAAAAAGCTACAAGGTGGCGGGCGGTGAGTTCGATTTCACCCTGCTGGGTGGCGACAATGGCCAGTTCCAGCTGCTGCTGACACAGGATGATCACTCCTTTATCAGCCAACCTGTTTCCCTGATGACCAACAAGGCCCGTGCGCTGGCGTCCCGTGAGGGCAGAGTGCAGAGCTCCCAACAAGTGGTTGAGTTGCAGCCCTTCACTGGCGAAGCCGCCAGCCAGGCCGCGCCGATCCGCACCATCGTTGAGCATCGTTCTCACCTGAGTGACCTGGATCTGGTTCTGCCGGACGGTGGTACCCACCTGACTCTGAGCAGCCTGCGCAAGTTTGCCGCCCAGAAGCAGCAGTACACGCGTCTGATGGATGGCGCCGTACTCAGTTCCGGTGTGGTGATCAATGACCGTAACCTGTTGCGTAACACCCAGACCGGCGAGCTGATGCTGCCCAACGGTGACACCGGCTTCTATCAATACATCGACGAGCGGGGAGAGTTTGTCGGCAAGGGCATGGCGCCGGGGTTTGTGGTGAGTGTGGGGTGGAAAAACTTCGTGCGCATCATGACAGACCCGGGTATCCAGGGTCCCTTCATGCAGATCTTCATCTGGACCGTGATCTTCTCCACCTGCTCGGTTGTTTTCACCCTGGCCATCGGCATGGTGCTGGCCTGTCTGGTGCAGTGGGAGTCCCTCAAGGGGCGCGGTTTCTATCGGGTCATGCTGATCCTGCCCTACGCGATTCCGGCGTTTATCTCCATCCTGGTGTTCAAGGGGTTGTTCAACCAGAACTTCGGTGAGATCAACATGTTCCTGGAAGCGGTGTTTGGCATCAAGCCTGACTGGTTTACCAACCCCTTCCTGGCCAAGGTGATGATCCTTATCGTCAATACCTGGCTCGGTTACCCCTACATGATGATCCTCTGCATGGGCCTGCTCAAAGCCATTCCGGAAGATCTCTATGAAGCGTCCGCCATGGACGGCGCGGGTCCGGTGCAGAACTTCTTCAAGATCACGGTTCCGCTGTTGATGAAGCCGCTTACACCGCTGCTGATTGCATCCTTTGCCTTCAACTTCAACAACTTCGTACTCATACAGTTGTTGACCAACGGGGCACCGGACATCATAGGCGCCAGTACCCCTGCCGGGACCACGGACCTGTTGGTGAACTACACCTACCGGATCGCGTTCCAGGGCTCGGGTGGTCAGGACTACGGTCTGGCCAGTGCCATTGCCACCGCCATCTTCCTCATTGTCGGCGCGCTTGCACTGCTCAACCTGAAATTGTCCAAAGCCGACAAGCAGCACTAAGGAGGCTTCTCAATGGCTATCGTACAACCCAAATCAGTCAAATACCGGGTGTGGGCAACCCACCTGGTCATGTGGGGCTTCCTGGCGCTGATCATCTTCCCGGTGATCATGGTCATCGCCATCTCGTTTCGTACCGGTAACTTCTCGGTCGGGGAGATCATCCCCTCCAATCCGACCCTGGATCACTGGAGGCTGGCGCTGGGTATGTCCATCACCAACGCCGATGGCAGCATCACGCCGCCGCCGTTCCCCGTGCTGACCTGGCTGTGGAACTCCATCAAGATCGCCGGTATCACGGCCCTGATGATAGTGACGCTGTCGACCACCTGTGCCTATGCGTTTGCCCGCCTGCGTTTTCGTGGCAAGTCCACCATCCTGCAGGGCATGCTGATTTTCCAGATGTTCCCGGCCGTGTTGGCGCTGGTGGCTATCTATGCGCTGTTCAACAAGATTGGTGACTATGTGCCCTGGCTGGGTCTCAACACCCACGGTGGCCTGATCCTGGCCTACATGGGCGGCATAGCGCTGCACGTGTGGACTATCAAGGGCTACTTCGAGACCATCGACTCCTCACTGGAGGAAGCGGCGGCCATCGATGGGGCGACTCCGTGGCAGGCATTTCGCCTGATCCTGTTGCCCCTGTCGGTGCCCATCCTGGCGGTGGTGTTCATTCTGGCTTTCATCGGCACCATCACAGAGGTGCCTGTGGCCTCCATCCTGCTGCAGGATGTGAACAACCTGACCCTGTCGGTCGGTGCCCAGCAATACCTCTATCCGCAGAACTATCTGTGGGGTGACTTTGCCGCCGCCGCCGTGCTGTCGGGCCTGCCCATTACTGTGGTGTTCCTGATGGCTCAGCGTTGGCTGGTCGGCGGCCTCACTGCTGGCGGAGTGAAAGGTTAAGTGGCGCCACGCAGCCAGCACCCAGGTGTTCCTGCTGGTCTATCGCAGGGTTGGCTGGTCGGTGGCCTCACCGCCGGTGGCGTGAAAGGTTAAGTGGCGCCACGCAGCCAGCACCCAGGTGTTCCTGCTGGTCTATCGCAGGGTTGGTTGGTCGGTGGCCTCACCGCCGGCGGCGTGAAAGGTTAAAGGTTTATGGCCGGGGGAGCTGACTCCCCCCGCTATCACGATTTGCACAGATTTCAGAGCGGAGCTCGTCATGGCTGAAGTAGTACTCAACAACGTTCGCAAGAACTACGATCCGGCGGTCCACAAGGACACGCTGCGCAACATCAACCTGGCCATCAAGGAAGGGGAGTTCATCGTCTTCGTCGGCCCGTCCGGCTGCGGCAAGTCCACCTTGCTGCGAATGATCGCGGGCCTGGAGGACATCACCAGCGGTGAGCTGACCATCGACGGTCGCTACATGAACGACGTGCCGCCGGTGGAGCGCAACGTGGGCATGGTGTTCCAGTCCTACGCCCTCTACCCGCACATGAACATCTACGAGAACATGGCCTTTGGCCTCAAGCTCAAGAAGATGAGCAAGGAGAACATCCACAAGCGGGTGATGCGCGCCGCCGAGATCCTGGGGCTTGAGCCGCTGCTTGACCGCAAGCCCAAGGCTCTCTCTGGCGGTCAGCGCCAGCGGGTGGCCATCGGTCGCTCCATCGTACAGCAGCCCCAGGTGTTCCTGTTCGATGAACCCCTGTCGAACCTGGATGCGGCCCTGCGGGTCAAGATGCGCATCGAGATCGCCAAGCTGCACAAGGAGCTCAACTCCACCATCATCTACGTGACCCACGATCAGGTGGAAGCCATGACACTGGCCAACCGCATCGTGGTGCTGAGCCCGCTCAAGGGCGATGCCGAGACCAACCTGGAACAGTTCGGCACCCCGCTCGATCTCTACCACAACCCGGATAACAAGTTTGTGGCGGGTTTCATCGGCTCACCCAAGATGAACTTCCTGACGGGTGAGTTGCAGGAAATTGGCGAGCAGGAGTGCCTGGTCAAGCTCACCTCCGGCGATACGGTGCGGGCGCGGGTGGATGCCCGTCGTGGCGCTGTCGGTGACAAGGTGGAGCTGGGCATTCGTCCCGAGCATCTGTTCCCGCTCACGCACCCCCATGCACACAGTAAGGTGAGCGGTGTGGTGCAGGTGGCCGAACATCTGGGCGCCGAGTCGTTCGTCTATATGGATGTGGATGGTCATGACTTCACCGTCAAGACCACCTCGGACGTGGATGTGGCGACCGGTCAGACCTACAGCGTGGGTATCCCGGCTGAAGCCTGTTATCTGTTTGACGCTAAAGAGCAGGCATTCCCTCGCACCGCCAAGTACATTCGAACCTGATTTTTTTGCGCTGGTATTCCTTAGTATGCAATGCCTTTTTGCCGGTCGTCAGACCGGCTTTTTATTGCCTGCGGTTCGGGTCCCCGCCTGCTTGACACACGCCTGCCGCTTGACCGGTTCCGTCTGCGAGTGGGCGAGGGGGTACTCAGAGAAGCGCGGGCGTTGCGTGCCCTTTTCCTTGGGTATGGAACTCTCCTTTTGAGCCCTTTCTGTGCATCACCCCAGCTTGCACCAGGGAGGCGCGACTACCGAGGGCTGCGTGTTACACTGCCGCCCCGTCAGTTGGCAACAGGAGAAAACATGAAGCCATTTATGGAGATAGCGGGCCGCCAAATGGCCTATCTGGACGAGGGGCAGGGACCGGTTCTGTTGTTTGGTCACAGTTACCTGTGGGACAGCGCCATGTGGGCGCCGCAAGTCGCCGCGCTCAAGGGCCAGTATCGCTGCATCGTGCCCGAGCTGTGGGGCCACGGTGATTCTGACCGGTTGCCGGACGGTCCTTGCACCCTGACGACCCTGGCGCGGGATCACCTGGCCCTGCTCGATGCTCTCGGGATCGACGAGTGCGTGCTGGTGGGCCTCTCCATTGGCGGCATGTGGGGGGTAGAGCTGGCCAACATGGCGCCGGCCCGTATCAAGGGTCTGGTGCTGATGGACAGCTTCGTTGGCCTCGAGCCCCAGATTACCTGCGAACGTTACCTCGGCATGCTCGCGATGATCGAGCAGCTTGGCACTATTCCGGCGCCCATCGTCGAACAGGTTGCCCCTCTCTTCTTTGCCAATCAGCCCGATGCGGCTTTGTTGGCCGATTTCACGGCGCGGCTGGCGGCCTGGCCTGCCGACAAGATTACCGCCATGGTGGCGGTCGGTCGCAGCTTCGTGACCCGGGAGGATCGCATTGACTGGCTGGAAGAGATCACGGTACCGGCGCTGGTGATGACCGGCTGCGAGGACAAGGCGCGCCCCGTGCTGGAGGGCTACCTGATGGCCGAGGTGCTGGGTTGCCCCTTCAAGGAGATCCCGGCTGCGGGTCATATCTCGTCGTTGGAAAATCCCGCCTTTGTCAATCAGGCCCTGGCCGCATTTCTGGCCGACCGCTGAGACCGATACGCCAGCTTTGCCTGACCAAGAAGGGAGCCATGGGCTCCCTTCTTGCTTGTGAGGGTGTGGTGACTTACCAGATATACCCGATCCCGCATCCGGCGTAGTGCCCCCCTGCTGCGTTGGCACTGTGAGGCTGGATACTCGCGCACTTTATCAGGGGGCTGACAGCGCCAGATAGCCCATCAGGGCCTCTTCGAAAAGATGCCCTGTGGGGATGAACCGGGAGTGCGAGAAGCTGCCTCGTCAGGCATCAGGCTGGAGGGCGTCATCGCGCTTGGGCCAGGCATTGATCACCGCCTTGACCAGGGTGGCGAGAGGGATGGCGAAGAAGACCCCCCAGAACCCCCACAGGCCGCCAAACACCAGCACGGCAATGATGATGGCTATCGGATGCAGATTGACCGCCTCGGAGAAGAGCAGGGGCGCCAAGAGATTACCATCCAGGGCCTGGATCACCAGATAGGCCACCATCACCCAGACGAACTCAGAAGAGAATCCCCATTGAAACAGCGCCACCATGGCCACGGGGACAGTCATTACCGCTGCGCCTATATAGGGAATGAGCACAGAGAAACCCACGGCTACCGCCAGCAGAGCGGAGTAGCGCAGGCCCATCATGGCAAACGTAATGTAGGAGGTCACCCCGACGATCAGGATCTCGATCACCTTGCCCCGCACATAGTTGATGATCTGGCCGTTCATCTCGGTCCCGACCTGCTTGACCAGGGCCCGATTGCGCGGCATGAAACGGGCGAGCCCCGAGAGCAGCAGCTGCTTGTCCTTGAGCATGAAGAACACCATCAGCGGCACCAGAATGAGGTAAATGAGCAGGACCACCACGTTGACCAGCGAACTCAGTGACGCTGTCACCAGATGCTCGCCGCCACTGAGGATGCGCTGACGGATGCTGTCAATCACAGTCTCGACCAGGGTGACGTCGATAAACTCGGGATAGAGCTCTGGCAGGGTGCGGACATAATCTTGGGCATGGGCCAGCATGGAGGGCGCCTCCTTGATCAGATTGATGCCCTGGCTCACCAGGGTCGGGATCAGGCCCAGCAGTGACATCACAGTCACCGCGATAAAGAGCAGCAGCACCAGCGTGGTGGCGAGCGTGCGGGAGAGGCCGCTCCGTTGCAGCCTGAGTACCGGCCACTCCAGCAGATAGGCCATGACGATGGCCACCAGTATGGGGGTCAGCAGGCTGCCAAACAGCCAAAGCATGGCAAAGCTGAACACCAGCAACAGGAAGAGAGCGACCGCATCCGGGTCGGAAAAACGGGTCTGATACCAGCGCTTTAGTACTTCTAACATGACAGCATCCTTTCGTGACGGGGGCTCATGATGGCTGCTTGGCCCCGACAACCAACTGTAAAAAGATCGTATTGTCCGGCGCCTGTCGCAGCCTGACGACGTGTCCCAGGCGTTGCAAGTAGGCCGGAATATCCTGCCGGGAGCCAGCATCGGCCAGCCGAATGGTCACTGTTTGGCCACTTTTGGCTTCCCTTAGCCAGAGCTTGAGCCGGATCAGTGGCTCGGGGCAGCGCCAGGGGGTCAGATCGAGGTGTTCCATGAGGGCTCCAGCAGGCGTTAGGCGACTATTATGGCCGTGATGGGTGCACGAAACAACGCTTGTAGCCCTAGAGGGGCAAGGGTATTCTGCCGAGGTCCCTACTGATGGAGATAGAGATAACGTGGCACGCTTTTCCCCTTTGATGGCATCGCTTCCCCTGCTGGCTTCCCTGATGGGTGCCACTTTCCATGCCCAGGCGAGCAACCAGCTTCCTGATATCGGTACCGCCGGGGTGGCGGCCCTGCCCATCGAGCAGGAGATGCGCTATGGCAACGCCTTCATGCGTTTCGCCCGGGCGGGCCTGCCGATCATCGATGATCCTGTGCTGAACCAGTACATAGATGATCTTGGCCAGCGGCTGCTCTCCAACGCCGATGGGGTACGCTTCCCGTTTACCTTTTTCCTCATCAATGATCCCAGCATCAACGCGGCGGCCTTCCTCGGCGGACGGGTCAAGGTGCACACAGGCCTGTTTCTCTACGCCGACAGCGAGAGCGAGCTGGCCTCGGTACTGGCGCACGAAATCACTCACGTGACCCAGCGCCACATAGCCCGCTATATGGAGGCGCAGGCGAGCACCTCCGCCATGACCCTGGCCGGGCTGGTGGGCTCCATCGCGCTGGCGGTGATCAACCCCACCGCCGGTATCGCCGCCCTGCAGACCACGCTGGGCCTCTCCATGCAGTCGGCCATCAACTACACCCGCGACAACGAATACGAAGCGGATCGTATCGGCATGAAGACGCTCTATGATGCCGGTTTCGACCCCATGGGCATGGCCAACTTCTTCCAGAAACTGGCGGCCGAGTATCGCTACGCCAGCAAGCCACCCGAGATGCTGCTGACTCACCCGCTGCCCGAGACCCGGATCTCCGAGGCCCGTGGCCGCGCCTCCAGCTATGCTCGCCGCGACTTGCCCCCCAGCCTCGACTTCTGGCTGGCCAAGGTGCGCATCCAGGTGCGCTATGGCACCGAAAGCCCGCAGGCGCTGCTCAGCTATTTCGACCACCGCCTGCAGAAGGGGGATTACCCGCTCAAGGATGCGGCCATCTACGGCAAGGCGCTGGCGCTGTTGCAACTCAAGCGTACCGACGAGGCCGATGCCCTGATGCAGGAGCTGGCGAGCCGTCACCCGGAAGATCTGTTCGTGGTGGATGCCCTCACCGACATCGATCTTGCCAAGGGGCGCAGCGCCCAGGCTATCGCCCGGCTGGAGAAGTTCCGCACCCGCATGCCGGACAACGAAGTGGTGGTGGTCAACCTCGGTAACGCCTACCTCGAGAGCGGCAACTACAAGAAATCCATCGCCATTCTTGACCCCTATGCCCGCGAGCACCCAGAGAACAATCTGGCCTGGAACCTGCTGATCGATGCCTATCGCAAGGCGGGGCGGATGACGGATCTGCACATGGCGCGGGCCGAGATACTCTCCCTGCGCGGGGATTATCAGGCGGCCATCGACGAGCTGATCGTGGCCCGTGGCACCACCAGCGACAAGCTGACGCTGGCCCGGCTGGAGGCGCGCATCACCGAGCTGGAGCGGGCGAAGAAAGATCTCGACAGCCTGAAAGGGTGATGAGTCAGAGGTGCGGTGAAGCGGGGTGTGCCAGCAATGGGACACCCCGTTTCTTTACCCATCGGAGCCAGGGCATCGTTCAGACCAATCCTGTCGTTATGTGTGGGCAAAGGGCAGGATGGGGCCGGGCTAGCGAAATGCTGCAGCCTGCTCCTTGAGGGTGGCAATCTGCTGCGCATCGAGCTCGCCGACGATTGTCTGTTGCAGCTTGCCCTTTGCATCGAGCAGATAGCTGGTGGGCAGTCCGGTTGGGCGGGGGAAAGGCAGGCTTGCCGTGTCATTGGCGATCAGCAGTGGCAAGGTGACCCGGTAGCGGCTCGCCAGTGATGCCAGCTCGGCCGGGATGGCCGGATCATAGTGAATGGCCACTACGGTGAGGGAGCCCTCCTGCGCCAGCGCCTCCAGCAGTGGCAACTCGCGCAGGCAGGGGGCGCACCAGGGGGCAAAGTAGTTGATCAGCAGCGGCTTGCCAGCAAACTGGGCCAGTGTCACCGGCTGGCCCTGGCCGTTCGTGAACTCGGGCGCGGGGGAGCAGGCGCTCAGCAGACCGGCCACAATCAGCCAACAAATTCGTTTCAATTCCTTTCCACTGCCGCTTACCCTGACCATCAGTTTCCCCTACAATAGCGCCGTTTCTTGTCCCATCTTGCGATCAATCAGGGAGTTACCATGAGCGAGACCCAAATTTACCACAATCCGCGCTGCTCAAAGAGCCGTGAAACCCTGGCCCTGCTGGAACAGCACGGGATCGCCCCTGATGTGGTGCTCTATCTGGAGCAGGCACCGAGCGAAGCGCAAATCCGCACCCTGCTGAGCCAGCTCGGTTTCGCCGATCCGCGCCAGCTGATGCGCACCAAGGAAGCGCTCTACCAGGAATTGGGGTTGGGCGAGGTGAACGGTGATGCCCTGATCCGCGCCATGCAGCAGCACCCCAAGCTGATCGAGCGCCCCATTGTCATCAACAATGGTCAGGCCCGTATTGGTCGTCCGCCCGAGCGGGTGCTGGAGATCATCAAGTGAGTACCCGCTTCGCTCATCTGCTGACCCTGGTCGGCTTCTTTGGCTTGCTGGCCTGGGTCATCATCTGGCACCTGTTTCTCTCGCCCCACCCTGATCTCAACCCCTGGCTACTGCCGGTGATCTGGACGGTGCCGCTGCTCTTCCCCCTCAAGGGAATCGTGCAGGGCAACCCCTACACCCATGCCTGGGGCAACTTCGTGTTGATGCCCTATTTCGTCCACGCCCTGACCCTGATCACCACGGATGAGGGAGAGCGCTGGTTGGCGGTGGTGGAGCTGGTATTCGCCACACTCGCCTTCGTCGGCACCATCTATTACGCCCGCCTGCGTGGCCGTGAGCTGGGGCTCAGCATTCGCAAGAAGAAGGGTGAGCCTTCACAGCAAGAGAAATAAAGAGCTGAGCCAGCGGGCTTTTATCTGCAAACCGGACCCTGGGTCCGGTTTTTTTATGGCTGAAGGCCAGCGCGGCCACCTCTCTTGCGA
Organism: Aeromonas sp. HMWF014; assembly: GCF_963878295.1. Classification (NCBI taxonomy): domain Bacteria; kingdom Pseudomonadati; phylum Pseudomonadota; class Gammaproteobacteria; order Aeromonadales; family Aeromonadaceae; genus Aeromonas; species Aeromonas sp. HMWF014. Next base: position 15,459 of record NZ_CAWNYS010000512.1, read on the forward strand.
TAGTGGGTGAGCTGTTGCTCGCTAAAGCCCATCAACTGGGGATAGAAGCGCAGAAATCCCTGCTCGCTATTGTGCCAGCTGGCGTCGTCCAGGGTGGCGAGGGCATCGCCCAGCAAGATGGGTCGGCGCAGTCGGTGTCCTATGCCGTTGAGGGCACGGCCCAGCCCCTCCCTGTGGCGATAGGAGGCGATCCAGTTCTGCTCCGCCATCCGTTTGAGCGCAACGGGCAAGCCATCCGGCAGGTGCTGGTGATCCGCCAGCACCTGCTCATAACTGTGCTGTAGAAAACGGGGCAGGGGCGCTTCGCCAAATTGCGGCCAGTGCACGCTGAGCCAGTGGTCGTAGAGCATGTCCACCAGGATGCCGCCAAAGCGGCGCCAGGGCGCCTCGAAGCAGGCCACTGCCGCCCTGTGCTCGGGGTGGGCATCGGTAAAGGCATCTATCTTGCGATGCAGCCAGATCCCCTCATCGAAGTGAGCAGCAAGACCCGTTGGCAGCGGCCCCTTGACGAAATCCCCCAGCAGGTTGCCGGTGAGGGAGCTTTGGGTATGGGCAGCCAGATGCAGGTGAGCCAGATAGTTCATGACGGTGGATGTCGGCCAGCAAAATGGAAATGCTGGTGAGCCTAGCGGATCCGGCCGCACTTGCCTATGACTGACTGGCCGCGGGCGCACCATGGCACAACAAGCCCGATACGCGGGCCGGACAGGGTTGGCTGCGCTAGATTGCCAGAAAGCCGAGGATCAGGATGGGGCCGAGCAGGCTGAGGATAAAGCCCGAGACAATCGCCACCGGCACCACCTGAATGCCGCCGGACTTCTGGATGACCGGCAGGGTGAAGTCCAGCGCGGTGGCGCCGCCGTAGCCGATGGCGGCGGAGGGGTGGCGACGCATCAGCATGGGAATGATGAGGATGGCGATAAGCTCGCGGCCCAGATCGTTGATAAAGGCGGCCGAGCCCAGCACGGGCCCCAGCTTGTCGGCAACCAGAATACCCGACAGCGAATACCAGCCGAAGCTGGAGCTGAGCGCCAGAGCGTGGCTCAATGGCATACCCAGCAGCTGGGCCGCCAGCACGCTGCCCAACCAGCTGCTGATGATGACGGTGAAGGCGATCTTCATGCCCCAGGGGTTCAGCAGTATCTGGCGCAGCCGCATGCCGGAGTTGCGCATCTGTACCCCGATGAGCAACAGCAACAGCATCAGCGCCCACTCGCTCCATGTGTCGATGGGCAGAGCCCGCAGATCCATCAGCAGCCCCAGCAGTACGCCCCCCAGCACCACCAAGCAGAGCTGCAACGACTCCCACAGCAGGTGCAGTTTGCTCGGCATCTTGGCATCGCTGGCCTCATGGGTTGGCGGGCTGCGCCTGTCCAGCCACCAGAGCGCCAGCAGGTTGCAGACGGTGATGGCGGCTAGCATCACGCCGGCCACCTTGAAGATCACCGCCAGATTGCTGCCGAGGTTGTCCACATAGGCCAGCCCCAGCCCCATCAGAAACAGGATGAGGTAGACCATCTTGCCAAGGGACTGATTGACCAGCTTGATGAGCCGGGCGGAGGAGAGAGGGATCAGATAGCCGACGCCTAACGGCAGCAGGATCAGCAATACATTGAGCAACATCGGGGCCTCGAACACGAAAACTGGTAAAAATAACACCTTATCACTACTTATTGGCTCTGTGTCACATTTCTGTGAGTTTGGGTGGCTCATCCGGGGCTTTTTGTCCGGTTATTATGTTTTTGGTGCAAGCTGCTGCACGCATTCGGTTCAAAGGCCCACCCTGGTGCGGCAAGGGGGGAGCAATGAAATCAAGGCCATTGCCCATTTTTCAACAAGATGCAAACAGTGGCCGGGTGAATAAAGTCGCCTGCTCCGTGTTCCTGTCATGATATCGAAATGTGCTTGCCACCCTTGTGATCCGGGTATAAAAAGGCGGTGGCACTCGATTGGCCTGAACCGGGTTTTATGCAGACAAAGTGCTGAAAAATACCATCGAGACCAATCAAAATACAGACAAAACACCAAAGACCTCTGTTCTGTATTGTTTTTTAACTATTCGAGTGATATTTTCGCTGAAGGTTGCCATCGGTTAACTTTTTGTTAAATTCATGATGGTGTGAGTCACGCCGTAGCGGCGTCTAGGGACAGACAAGGTTGTAATGGATGAGTGACGTTGCCGCACTGGAAGTTCGTGAACTGCACAAGTATTTCGGCACCCACGAAGTGCTCAAGGGCATCGATATGACCGCCCACAAGGGGGATGTGATCTCCCTGATAGGCTCCTCCGGCTCGGGGAAGTCGACCTTTCTTCGTTGTATCAATCTGCTGGAAACCCCCTCTTCCGGCACAGTTTCACTCCATGGCGAGCTTATTCGCATGAAATCCAACCGGGCCGGTGAGCGGCAGCCGGAGGACATGCGTCAGGTGGAGCGCATTCGCAGCCGGCTGGCCATGGTGTTTCAAAGTTTCAATCTCTGGTCGCACATGACCATCATGCAGAACATCATAGAGGTACCCATTCAGGTGCTAAAGATGCCCCGCGCCGAGGCCATCGCCAAGGCAGAACACCTGCTCAACCGGGTGGGTCTGTGGGAGCGGCGCGATTACTATCCCGGTCACCTCTCCGGTGGCCAGCAGCAGCGGGCGGCCATCGCTCGGGCGCTGGCAGTGGAGCCCGACGTGATGCTGTTTGATGAACCCACATCGGCGCTGGATCCCGAGCTGGTGGGGGAGGTGCTCGGCCTGATGCGCGAGCTGGCCGAGGAGGGGCGTACCATGCTGGTGGTGACCCACGAGATGTCGTTTGCCCGTGATGTGTCGAACAAGGTAATGTTTCTGCATCAGGGGCGGGTGGAAGAGGAGGGCAATCCCCAGGAGATCTTCGCCCATCCCAAGTCTGAACGGTTCAAGCAATTCATCTCCTCCATCTATTGATGGGCGGGATGGTTTATCAGCAAGCTGCAACTTCAACAGTCGACGTTTTTATCAAGGAGAGATACATGAACAAGCTGATGCTGGCGACTGCCATAGTCACTGCCCTGTCTTCCGGCAGCCTGATGGCCAAGGAGTGGAAAGAGGTACGGATCGGGGTTGAAGGTGCTTATCCTCCCTTCTCCTGGACCGAGCCCAGTGGTGAGGTGAAAGGTTTCGACATCGACATCGCCAAGGCCTTGTGCGAAGAGATGCAGGTGAAATGTACCCTGGTCAAGCAGGACTGGGACGGCATCATTCCGGCGCTGCTGTCGCGCAAATATGACGCCATCATTGCCACCATGGATATCACCGAGGAGCGCAAGAAGAAGGTGGACTTCACCCAGAAGTACCAGCACATTCCGGCCCGCTTCGCCGCCAAGAAGGGCACCGAGGTCAAGCTTGACAAGGCCTTCATGGATGGTAAAACCGTGGCGGTGCAACGCGCCACCTCCATGGATACCTTTATTACCGACAACTTCCCCAATGCCACCATCAAGCGTTATGGCACCGCAGATGAAGCCTATCTCGATCTGAAATCCGGTCGGGTTGACTATGTGATGGCCGATTCTGCTGCCATCACCGACGGTCTGCTGAAGAAAGAAGGGGGCGATGCCTACGAGTTCGTCGGCCCGAAACTGACCGATCCCAAGTGGTTTGGCGAGGGTGCCGGCATCGCGGTACGCAAGGCTGACAAGGATCTGAAAGAGAAATTCAACGCCGCCATCCTGGCGCTGCGCGCCAGCGGCAAGTACAAGGAAATCAACGACAAGTACTTCGACTTCGACGTCTACGGCGAGTAAGTCCAAAGACCTCTACAGCGAATAACGACAGGTTGATCCCGTCAGTCGTCATCGGGCCCGTTGCCTTCCTGCTGGGAGCGACGGGCCCGCTTAGTTGCAATGGAGCTGCATGTGTTTGGTGTGAAAGGATATTGGGACGGGCGGGCCCGCTCAATGCGTTGCAATGGAGCCGCATATGTTTGATTTGAAAGGATACGAAGCCTCCCTGCTGGAGGGCGCATGGGTCACGCTGGAGGTAGCGCTGGCCTCACTGCTGCTGGCGCTGTTGCTGGGCATGCTTGGGGCGCTTGCCAAGCTCTCTCCCTACAAGTGGGCACGCGGCATCGCTACCACCTACACCACCGTCATTCGCGGCATTCCCGATCTGGTGTTGATGATGCTGCTGTTCTTCGGCGGCCAGGTGCTGATCAACAGCCTCTGCAGCTGGGTCAACGAGACCTACAACAACTACCTGCTGGCGAGCAATCCCAATCAGGAGTGGGTCTCCCTGCTGCCTGACTATATCGACATCAGTCCGTTTGCGGCCGGGGTGGCCACCATCGGCTTCATCTTCGGTGCCTACATGACAGAGACCTTCCGCGGCGCCATTCTGGCGGTGGACAAGGGGGAGCTGGAGGCAGCCCGCGCCTTTGGCATGCGAGCGACCCAGGTGTTTGTGCGGATCCTCTTCCCCCAGATGATGCGCCATGCCCTGCCGGGCTTTGGCAACAACTGGCTGGTGCTGCTGAAAACCACGGCGCTGGTCTCCATCATCGGGCTCGATGACATGGTGCGCAAAGCCTCCCTGGCGGCGGGGTCGACCCAACAGCCCTTCACCTTCTACATGGCGGTGGCCCTGATCTTCCTGATCTTCACTGCGGTCTCCACCTCGGCACTGAAATGGGCCGAACGTCACTATGCGATAAAGACGAGGTAAGCCATGGATTTCTCAATCATTCTCAAAGAGTGGCCCACCTACTGGGAGGGGCTCTACACCACAGTGCTGCTGGTGGCGGCGTCCCTGGTGCTCGGCCTGGCCCTGGCGGTGCCCATGGGGATACTGCGCAACAGCCGCAACTGGCTGATCAAGGGGCCGATCTGGGCCTATATCTACTTCTTTCGTGGCACTCCCTTGCTGGTGCAGCTCTTTATAATCTACTACGGCGCCGCCCAGTGGGAGTGGCTGAAAAACAGCGCCGCCTGGGATCTGTTCGCCCAGGCCTGGTTCTGCGCCCTGCTGGCGTTCACCCTCAACACAGGTGCCTATACCGCCGAGATAGTGCGCGGCGCCGTGCTCAACATGCCCAAGGGGCAGATTGAAGCGGCCAGCGCCTTTGGCATGACCCGCTGGCAGACCCTCACCCGTATCATATTGCCCAACTCGTTTCGCCGTGCGCTGCCAGCCTACAGCAACGAGGTGATCTTCATGCTGCAGGGCTCGGCGGTGGCCGGGATCATCACCATCGTCGATTTGACCGGCGCAGCGCGGATCATCAACTCCCGCTACTACAGCCCGTTCGAGGCGTTTTTGACCGCAGGCCTGCTCTACATGCTGCTGACCTTCGTCATCGTCTGGCTGTTCAAGAAGTGGGAAGCCCGCTGGCACGCCCACCTGCGCCCCCGCATCGTGTAATCCCATAAAAAAGCCCGCAGCGCGGGCTTTTTTGTCTCTCTGTGTTGCTTACAAGGTGGCGATGGGGGTCAACAGCTCGTCAGCCAGGAGGCCCAAGGCACTCAGAGCACTGAGGGCGCCGATGATACTGGTCGGCGCCTGCGCCTGCTTGCCCTGTTTGACGGGCAGGGTCTGCTCGCTGTGCTGATGGATCTTCTGCACCACGGCCATGGCGCTCAGTTCCAGATGGCGGTAGAAGCTGGCATTGAGCTGGGTCAGGTGGAGCAGGGACTGGCGCATGCGCTCGAAGGTGTCGCTGCATACCGGGCTCTGCTTGTGCCAGAAGGTCGCAAGGCTGCCACGGGTGGTGAGACCTGCCAGATCATACAGGGCCCGCCCCATGCAAAAGGTCGGCACATCGTGCAGCAGGGCGGAGAGACCAACCGTGCTGTTGATGGTGATGACGCCCTTGAGCAGCGGATAAAGGGTCGGCAGCGGCAAGTCGTAGCCATAAAACACCCGCCCTTCCAGCCCGAGCAGCGTCACCAGCCGGTTAATCTGGGACTGGTAGCTGACATAACCCCGGTCCATGGGGTGGTGCTTGAACAGCAACACATCCTCGCGGTGGGCATGCTCGGCAAAGGAGTTCATCACCTGGGCGACCATCTCTTCCACGCCGCTCAAGTCAGAGTGTTCCCTTATCTGAAAATCCTCGGTGACCTGCAAGGGCACAAAGAAGATATGGCCCTTGTGCTGGGGCAGCGCCTTGAGCTGCGAGCGATCAGACCATCTGTACCACCACTTGACCAGGCCGCCCGCCACCCAGCCTCGGGCTTCTTGATACAGGCTCCAGGGTCTGTGGTTGACGAAATGCGGATAACGCCAGCGAAACAGCGTCTTGTTGATGTGATAGCGGCTGGCATACCCGGCGCGGCGGGCAAAGGTCTTTCCTACCTGCAGTTGCGCTTCATAGGGGGCGAGCCATGCCATCTTGGCCAGCTGATCACGTTTGGCATAGAGTGGGCTGAAGGCATTGACGCCCCCCTGCTCCAGGGTCACATAGTCAGGGCGCAGATACCCCTCTTCCAGGGCCCAGACGGCGATCTTCTTCAGCTTGCAGATGCGAATGGCCTGCAGGTGGTAATAGCGGCAATCGCCGTAGCAGATCAGGCTGTCGATACCATGTTGCTTGATAAAACGGCGAAAAAAGGTATTCCAGGTTTCCGGCTTGCCGGTGAAGCGTTCGTTATGGCCTGTGCAGGGCCAGCACTCGTCGCCGCCATTGAAATGGATCTTGTAAACCTCGTAGCCCGCCTCGTTCAGGGTCTGGCTCAAGGTTTGAAAGAAGGGGCCGAGCGGTCCTTGCAACAACAAAATCTTCATGTGCGGCTTATCTCATGAACCGGGGGAGGGAGGAGCGCTGAAACAGCGTCTGTGTCAGGTAACTCAACTTGGTCTGCCAGCGTTGCCAGCGGCTAGACTTGTGGGTCGATGAGTGCCCTTGCTCTGCCAGCTGGCGGATCAACTGCTCCGGGCTTATCCAGAGCCCGGTCTGCCAATCGATGTAGAGCGGATAGGCAACCAGCGTCAGGTAAACCAGCGCCGCCAGGGGCAGGTTGCGCTGGCGCCGGGCCGGGGGATGAGCATCTGTCGTCAGTCCCCAGCCGCTGTAGAAGGGCTGCCCCCAGGTCGTGACCTTCACCCCCTGCACCAGCGCCTCGAATCCGCTCAACGAGGTCATGGTATGCAGCTCGTCCACGTGGGGGTAGAGACTGGTCAGCCCTATGTCCAGCACCTGGCTGTCGACACACTCTGCCAAGCAGGCGGCAGAGATGGCACCTGCCCGATTGCCCGCCACCACATCCGGGTGTGGCTTGAACAGGATATGCGCCTCTGGCTTGGCGGCGCGCACGGCCCACAGCAACTGTTCATTGCTGCGAATGGTCGGGCTGCCGGTCAGGATGGAGGCATCCCCGTCTACCTGGCCCACCACCAGCACCAGCGGGCGCCCATCGGCAGGCGGTGTGTAGTGCTGTGGCGTGCCCACGTTGTACTTGCTGACCCTGTGCTGCAGGAGCAGTTCAATCAGGGCTGCGCCCCGATTGACGTCGACCTGTGTCAGTTGCTGATAGTTGAGCAACTGCTCGAGCCCGCTTGGCATGCGGCTGTCGAAATAGATCCCGACCAGATCGATGGAGAGGGAAGAGGGGCGGCAGAGGTTGGAACCGAGCCCCCGGGATCGGATAAAGCCATCTTCAACCCGAATGGCCGAGGTCAGATCCGGGTAGCGGCTGCCCCAGACCAGCACCTGCTCATCGCCGGTCAGCCGCTTGGGCGGCGTGCGCACAAAGCGCAGCTCATCGGAAAGGTGGTGGCAAAACGCCTGCATAAAGGCGCGCTTCCACAGGGAGAAACCAACCAGATAGAGCCTGCGCCAGCGCGGCGCTGGCCTCTGCTGGCGCGCTATGATGGCCAGCACCTCCTCCACCTCACAGCGCTGACCGAGCACCGGATCCAGATAGCGTGGATAGAGGATAAGCGCCGCCGCCGCCAGTTGGGGCAGCGATACCTGAACCTTGCGGCGCTCGCACTGCTTGCTATCAACGGTCAGCCCCCAGCCGGCGTAGAACGGCATGCCGAAGCAATACACTGGCTTGCCGAGCAGCAGCGCCTCAAATCCGAGTTGGGAAGAGACGGTATAGACGGCCTCCACCCGGCTGAGCAGGGCATGGGGATGGCAGTGATCGGCAACCACCTCCACATCATCCAGTTGCAGTCGGGCCAGCACGCCGCTCTTCTTGCCAAAACGGGTGTCGGGATGCGTGCGCAGCAGCAGGCGGGCATGAGGGTGATTGCGACGCGCCGCCTCGACCATGGCCATAAAATCGGCCTCACTGGCCAATGCCCCCGGAATGGAGAGATCGCCCGCCACCTGATCCACCAACAGCACCCTGGGTCTGCCATCTTGCAGCAGGCGCTGGGCCAGCGCCGCGGGCAAACCACCCGGCTCACCTCGCGCAGAGAGCCCGGCAGAAGCATCGCCAGCGGGATGGGCAGGACGAGTGGCATAGCAGTTGTACTTGGTCACACCGAGGCGCACCAGGTCAGCCATCAGTCGCTGCGCCCGCTCAAGCAGGGCGTCATCCACCGGGGTGGCAATCAGCTGTTCAAGCTGGCTGGGCTGGCGCGCATCGTAATAGATGCCGACGGGGTCTGCGATAAGTGACACCGCCTTGCCGCCCCTGGCGGGATGACCGATATAACCGATAAAGCCATCTTCCAACTGCCAATAAGGCAAGCCCAATGCCTGCGCCTGCTGTTTAATCTGACGGGTATTGGCCTTTTGGCCCCATCCAGCAAGCAGATCTCCAGCTTCCAATGCAGAGCTGGACGTAAAACAAGCAACGGCCTGATCAAACAGCGGCTCAATCTGATCACGGCGGGCATATAGTCCCTTGCTGCTAACCCAAATTGTCATTGTGGTGCGACAACCTCAGACTCGAAATGGTGCTGGATCCGAGCCAAATCTTCTGGCGTATCGACCCCATGAGGCGGAGCCTGTTCCACTCGGGCAACAGCGATCTTGATGCCGTGCCATAGCGCACGCAGTTGCTCCAGCGACTCCAACTGTTCCAACGGAGACACGGCCAGATGGCTTAGCGATGCCAGTGTTTTCACCCGATACGCATACAAACCGATATGACGTAGCCAGTGTGGTGCCAAGGTCGCAGCAACACGATTCACATTGTTTAGATTCGCAGAAGTAAAAGAGTCTCGATCCCACGGAATAGGGGCGCGAGAAAAGTAGAGTGCTTGGCCTGCTTTATTTGTGACAACTTTGACGCACTGTGTCGCCATGATTTGCGCAAAGTCCACGATGGGGCAACCGAGTGTCGCAATGCCACTTTCATCATCTGCCGCCAACGTCGCTGCCGCCAGCCGAATAAGATGAGCAGGCAATAAAGGTTCATCACCCTGAACATTGACCACAATGTCATTTTGATCCCATCCCCGTAGCGCAACCACTTCAGCCAGCCTGTCGGTGCCACAGTTGTGGTTAACACTGGTCATGAGTACATTTGCCCCAAATGCTGCAACGGCGTCATAAATGCGCTGGTCATCGGTTGCAACCCAGATATCGGTAGCGGGAATACCCGTTTCCAATGCTCGTTGCCAAACATGCCACACCATGGGACGTCCACTGATAAGAGCAAGTGGTTTTCCTGGTAGACGGCTTGAGCCATATCGGGCCGGAATTACAATCTTGTACGACATATGAAATCCAGAAATTCAGTTCGATCAGAAACGAAAAAGGAGCACCCGCAGGTACCCCCTCTTTTTATATAAGATGGAAATAATGTCTGAGTCTAAGCACTTAGACCAGCGTATCTTCCAGAAAACGGTGGGCACGGGTGACCTGATCGAGCTCAGCCAATACGGTCAGCATCTCTTCCATGACAGAGAGAGGCAACATATTGGGGCCATCACTCAGTGCCTTGGCAGGTTCTGGGTGGGTTTCCATAAAAAGACCATCTACACCGACAGCGATGGCTGCACGAGCCAAGACGGGTACGAATTCACGTTGGCCCCCACTGGTGGCACCTTGTCCACCCGGTTGCTGTACTGAGTGAGTCGCATCAAACACGACTTTGCAACCGGTACGGCGCATGATCGGCAAGCCCCGCATATCCGAGATCAGGGTGTTATAGCCAAACGAAGTGCCACGGTCGCACAACCAGATATCCTGGTTGCCCACCTCGTGACACTTTTTAACGACCTGCTCCATATCCCAAGGGGCTTGGAACTGGCCCTTTTTGATATTGACCGGCTTGCCGCAGCGAGCCACCCGCTGGATAAAGTTGGTCTGGCGAACCAGGAAGGCTGGTGTTTGCAAGACATCGACGACGCTGGCCACTTCTTCTACCGGCGTATCTTCATGCACGTCGGTCAACACCCGTAAACCATAGGTGTCTTTCACCTTTTGCAGGATCTGCAAACCACGCTCCATACCCGGGCCACGGAAGCTGCCAGTAGAACTACGGTTCGCTTTATCAAAGCTGGATTTGAAAATATATTCCATACCGAGCTTGTCGGTGATTTCTTTAATACGACCGGCAACATCCATCACCAGTTGCTCGGATTCAATAACACAGGGGCCAGCTATTAAAAACATAAGAAGTCCTTGTTTGTTTGACAAAGATTTAAAAACCCATTGGAAAATAGCCTATCACAAGCTTTATGTTTTTTATTTTAACAGTCTTTTCTTTTCCGTCAGGGCATAAGTTAATTCGTACAAAAATAGGTTCTTTATGGTTTTTATTGATGTCAAAAAATTGCTCGAATACGAATTTTGATGAGAACCCTATCTTGTTATGTGGGTTAGAGTTACAATGATGGTAACCATCATTACTCACTCCTCCCAAAACAAGATTGACTGGGCCGTTGGTAGATGATAAATCGGCAGAAAATGTTAGATATTTCCTTTCAATATGGGAGTAAATCTCTTTATCTAGATGTAATTTGTTAAGAGATAGACCTATATATATGTTTTTAGAGTTGGCTTTAGTTATATTTATAGATGCAATCCCATCGCCGCACACTATATTGATGTCAGATGAGCAATTATTTCTAACCCACCAAGTTTGTTGCGTTATAGTTTGATTGTCTACGGGGTTTGATATGGTTGTGTCATTAACAAAGCTCCAGTCTGAAATTATATTATCATTGAGGGAAGGCTTTGGTGAAATAAGTTTCCATTGTTTTCCATCAAATTGACATATTGCCCCAGAAAGATAGCCGTCAAGTGAGTACAGCCCTACATCTTTGAAAAAAATTACTTTGCCGGGGTCTTCATATAAGTATCTTTGCTGCCATGTAACTCGATCGTCAATAGGAATATCTCTATATGGATCATACAGGCCGAGCTCATTTCGTTTCTGTCTACGAATAGCCTTTCGTTTCAATTCATCAGTCATGCCTGCAGACTCAATTTCTTGGTCAGCAATACCCCTGTATAAAGAGACAAGCTCTAAAATGTCATAAACTTGATTAACATTTTTACCGAAAAACATTGTATGACTATCTAAACCGATGGTTTGAATTATAACTTTTCGTCTAGATGGCATAGCGTTGAGAAATATTTTTGTATTTATTACATCTATATCATCATGGCCATGCATTAAGTATACAACAGAGTCTTTCCAATTTTTAATGCACCACTCATCAATGTTAATTATGTCGCCTGGGATATTCTCTATATGTTGCTTTAATTCCTCCCAGGAGTAATCCTTTGATATATTAAGATTTATCTGTGGGTTAACAGAGATGGAATTTGCATTGAATTTTAAAGAAAATAGTATTGATGCATATCCAGACATTGATGAGCCGAAGAAAAATACATCACGAGGTTCATAATGCTGGATGTGTGTTTCTAGAATCAATGAGTATGTATTTCCAGCATCATGGTCTAGATACCATGTAT
>NZ_CAWNYS010000513.1:0-618 GCF_963878295.1 Aeromonas sp. HMWF014
GCGCCTCGGTGGCGATAGTAGCAGGCGGGTTGGGCTCGCCGCTGATAGCAGGTTTGCCCGCGCGGTAAACACCGGCCTTCTCCACTGCCACCGCTTCCCGGGTATCCCCCAGCCAGTCGCAGTGATCCAGCGCGATGGAGGTGATCATGGCGACGTCAGACTCCACCACATTGGTGGCATCGAGCCGACCGCCCAGCCCCACTTCCAGCAGCAGCACATCGGGCGCGGCGCGGCAGAAGAGCCACACACCCGCCAGGGTGGCGAACTCGAAGAAGGTGAGCGCTATCTCGCCACGGGCCGCCTCCACCTCGGCAAACGCCGTGCAGTGATCACCGTCAGTCAGCTCGGCGCCGTCGATGCGCACCCGCTCGGTAAAGCGCAGCAAATGAGGAGAGGAGTAGACGCCGACCTTGTAGCCCGCGGCCATCAGAATGCTGGCCGCCATGGCACAGCTGGAGCCCTTGCCGTTGGTGCCCGCCACCGTGATCACCTTGAACGACAATTGGGTGAGGCCCATTCGACGGGCGACTGCACCGACCCGATCCAGCCCCATGTCGATGTTGACCGGGTGGATCTGCTCCAAATAAGAAAGCCAGTCGACCAGCGACCGGCTTTGGG
>NZ_CAWNYS010000513.1:628-3061 GCF_963878295.1 Aeromonas sp. HMWF014
GGCCAAACGGTTACGCATCTCGCGGCGATCGATGATGAGATCGATGGCACCCTTCTCCAGCAAGAACTCTGAACGCTGGAAGCCTTCCGGCAGTTTCTCGCGCACCGTCTGTTCGATGACACGCGGACCGGCGAAGCCTATCAACGCCTTGGGCTCGCCCACGTTGATGTCACCCAGCATGGCCAGGCTGGCGGAGACGCCCCCCATGGTGGGGTCGGTCAGCACGGAGATATAGGGCAGGCCCGCCTTGGTGAGCTTGTCCAGCGCCGCACTGGTTTTGGCCATCTGCATCAGCGAGAAGAGCGCTTCCTGCATGCGGGCACCACCAGAGGCGGAGAAGCAGACCAGACCGCGGCCTTCCTTGATGCTCTCCTCGACGGCGCGCACGAAACGGGCACCGACCACGGAGGACATGGATCCCCCGATAAAGGAGAACTCAAATGAACAGGCGACGACCGGCACCCCCTTGAGGGTCCCCTTCATCACCACCAGCGCATCTTTCTCTCCCGTCGCTTTCTGAGCGGCGGACAAACGATCCTTGTAGCGCTTGGAATCCTTGAATTTCAAGATATCCTGCGGCTCCAGCTCGGCACCGATCTCGGTGCGGCCCTGCTCATCGAGAAAACTCTCGAGACGGGCACGGGCGCTGATGCGCATATGATGATCACACTTGGGGCACACTTCGAGGTTGCGCTCCAACTCTGCCCGGTAGAGCACCTGTTCACAAGCACTGCACTTGGTCCACACCCCTTCCGGAATGTTGTGACGACGAGGTGTAGTGATCTTGCTCTTGGGAAGGATCTTCTCAAGCCAGCTCATGGAATTCCTTAATGCTTTTGTGCCTGACAAAACGCATCGAGCCTAGATTGTTCAATGACTTACTAGCTCGATGGCAATAAATGACGGATCATTAAACCACAAATTTTCGGGGCCAGTTACTAAAAACTGGTCGTACCCGGTGCCGAGTCCGGCAGCCACAGCGGGCCGAGCGGCAACCGTGGCAGCGCCAGTTCAGCCGGGTAATCCACGTCAACCAAATAGAGTCCACCCGCCTTGGCGGTGGGCCCGGCCAGGTTGCGATCCCTGGCGGCCAGCAGTTCGGCAATCCACTCCACCGGTTTGAGCCCCTGCCCCACCAGCAACAGGGAGCCGGTAATGTTACGTACCATGTGGTGCAAGAAGGCGTTGGCACGGATATCCAGCACGATATAAGGCCCCTGACGGCTGACGCACAGGTGCGTCACATTGCGCCACGGCGTCTTGGACTGGCATCCAATGGCCCGAAACGAGGTGAAATCCTGTTCCCCCAGCAGGGACTGGCCCGCCTGGTGCATCAGCTCGGCATCGATGGTCTCGTGATAGTGGCTGACGCCACTGCCCAGGATCGCCGGGCGGTAGTTGTGGTTGTAGATGACATAGCGATAGCGACGAGCGGTGGCGCTGAAGCGGGCGTGGAATGTCTCGTCCACGGCCAAAACCCAGCGCACGGCGATATCCGGCGGCAGGTTGGAGTTCAGGCCCAGGGTCCAGGCGGACTCGCTGCGGATGGCGTGGGTATCGAAGTGGATCACCTGACCTGTGGCATGCACGCCGGCATCGGTACGACCGGCGCACTGGATGGAAACCGGGTGGTTGGCTATCCGGCTGAGGGCTTTCTCCAGCTCGGCCTGCACGCTGATCACTTCTCGCTGACGCTGCCAGCCGAAATACCGGCTGCCGTCATATTCAATACCTAGGGCAATTCGCATGGATAACACTTGTCTTATGGTGAAAGGAGAGCGGTAAAAGAAACGGGGCGGATTATACGCGCTCAGGGTGAAAAGTCCCAAAAACCGCATCCCTCTCGACAAAGGGCACCAATAGAGAAGGGCAGCCTGCTGGCTGCCCTTCGTTATTTGGTCACACCATTCAAAGGTTACCCCAGCCGCTTGAGCAACTTCTCGGCCTCGGTACGCTGGTGATCCGTGCCTTGCTCCGCCGCCTCTTGCAGCAGTTCGCGGGCACTCTCCTTGTCATCGATCTCGAGGTAGGCACGGGCCAAATCCAGCTTGGCCCCCACGCCACCATCGTCGGCATCCACATCAAACCCGGTGGATTCCGGCAGCACTTCGGGGAAACCATCCAGCCCCACATCCAGCGAGAAGCCCTGATAAGGCTCCGGCTCTGTGGTGCTGGCATCGGCATCGGCCAGCAGCTTGTCGATCTCGACATAGCCGCTCTCCTGCGCCTGCTCCCGTGGTGTCACATCACCCTGATGGGATTCCACCTCGGCGAAAGCATCTTCAAAATCGGAGAGTGCCAGCTCGCTGGGATCCCACTCGAGATCCGGCTCGACCGCCTTGCCCTTGGCTGACGCCAACCCCAGCTCTGCCAGCATCTCGTCTGCGCTGGTATCGGCAGCGCTCTGCTGTGCACCGCCCTTGCCAGAGGCGG
>NZ_CAWNYS010000513.1:3071-8117 GCF_963878295.1 Aeromonas sp. HMWF014
CGGCTGGCCGTCATCGTTAGCATCCAGTTCCAGATCGGCGGCAAGGTCGTCGTCCAGCTCGGCAAACAGCGCTGCCTGCAGCTCCTCTTCGCTCATGATCTCATGACCGCCCTTGGGCGGGTTGAACTCGTTGGCGAGATCGAGATCCGGTCCGGCATCAAGCTCAATGGCCTCGTCATGGCCTAGATCCAACTCGGGCACCAGATCCGGGTCTCGGATGGCCATCTTGGGCGCAGGTTCCGGCTCGAAGCTGGCCAGATCCGTCTCGCCATCATCGCTGAACACCAGATCGGCCGGTGCCTCTGGCTCTGCAACTGCCATATAACCCTCAGGCGTGTTGAGATCCGGTCTCGGTCGCATCGGCTCCTCGTCCGTGATGCCGACCGTCATCAGCTCGTCAAATTCGCCGCTCTCCTGATCCATGACCATAGAGGTGGATTCAGACAGGCTTTTCTCCTGCTCCTCCAGCTCGCGGCGAGCACGGGAACGCAGCCAGAGCGTGACCAGCGCCAGCACCAGCAGCACGGGCAGCAATATGATCATCGCAAGGTTGAGCGGTGAGGCAAGCAGGTCCATCAGCCAGTTTTGCTTGGGCTCGGGGGCCACCACTGGCGGAACCGGTTTGGCTTTGAGCTCGGCAATCTCTTTTTGCAGCGCAGTCTGATCCAGCAGCTGGGCCTTGAGGATCTCCACCTCTTCGGTCAGGGATTGCAGGCGCAGCTTGAGCCTGTGGTTCATCTCAGTGACCTGGCCAAGCTGGGCATTGGCATCTTCCAGCGCCAGCGCCATCTCGGTGGAGGGCTTGCCGACCGGTTTACCCACATCGGCCGGCAGCGGAGCCGGTGCGCTCGCACTGGCGGCGCTGGTTGCAGCGGCCTGGCTTGGCACGGGTTCGGCCGCCTTGGCAATCTCTTTGACTTCGGTGGTCGGTTGCGGCGTGGTCACCTTGGGCACGGGGGCCGGAATGGGCGCGGCCTTGGGCGCAGTCGCCTTGGCAGGCGCGGCGGCAACCTTGGTTTCAGTCAGCTTGGCCGGTTGGGCATGTTTGTTGGCCAGGTATTTCGGGCTCAACCCTTTCCAGCTGGCGTTGTCGCTGTTGAAACGCTGGCGAGCCTGCGCATCCGTGATGACGCTGGCCTCGGCGGCGGTTGGCAGCTGAATGCGGGATCCCACCAGTATGTGGTTGATGTTGCCATCGGCAAAGCTGCGGGGATTCTTCTCGTAGATCGCCACCATGGTCTGGTAGACGCTCACCTTGTTGGAGGGGCGGTGCCTGCTCGCCAGACTCCAGAGGGTATCGTTGGGGCGGATCGGGCCATAACTGCCGGCATTGCTGGTCGCAACCTGCCGCACTATGGGCTGGGCCCTGGCTTGGCTGGGTTGGGACGTGGTGCGGGGAGCGGTGACGGGTTGTGCCAACGGCTGGGCATTGACGGCAGGCCGATCCGGTTCGTCCGGGCCCTTGATCTCAACAAAAAAAGGCTCCCGCGCCGAGTCTTCAGCCTGAGCGGTGCCCAGCAGACCCAATGCGAGTAGCATTGCCAATGTTATGCGGGAATGTCCCATATTCGTTCCTTCGTATGACGGCCCTATCGCATTGAAAAATCTGGATAGTTACCCCAAAACAGTCGGTTCAATATAAATCAGGCTCAGGGTGCAAGCCAGCAATCCGACACATTTAGCACCCAACGTGTTTGTGAGTGTAGGAAAAAACTTAATCAGTTGATATCACGAAAAATTCTCGGGGCCATAGAGTGCGGCCCCGGTCACATCCACGCCCCATGGGGGTGGCAGGTTTCACGCCAGATGGGGCTCTTTCCCCATCTGGTCAGCCGATCAGAGGTAATCGCGCACCAGCAGTTCGGCAATCTGTACGCTGTTGGTCGCAGCGCCCTTACGAACGTTATCGGCCACGATCCACATATTGATACCACTCGGGTGAGAAATATCCTGACGGACCCGGCCGACCAGCACCTCATCCTTGCCGGTGGCATCGCGCACCGGGGTCGGATAATCCGCGTCGTCATCAAACAGGGTAACGCCCGGAGCATTGCGCAGCAGCTCCTTGACCTGATCCGCATCCAGCGGCTGGTGCAACTCGACGTGGACCGCCTCGGCGTGACCGTAGAACACAGGCACCCGCACGCAGGTGGGGTTCACCGCTATGCTGGCATCTCCCAGGATCTTCTGGGTTTCCCACACCATCTTCATCTCTTCACGGGTGTAGCCGTTGTCGGTGAAGCTGTCGATCTGCGGAATGAGGTTGAAAGCGATCTGTTGCGGGTAGAGGGTCGGCTCCACCGGACGACCGTTGAGCAGCTGCGCGGTCTGGCCGGCCAGCTCGCTCACCCCCTCCTTGCCGGAGCCGGAGACGGACTGGTAGGTCGCCACGTTGATACGGGCTATGCCTACTTCGTCGTGCAGTGGCTTGAGCGCAACCAGCATCTGGATGGTGGAGCAATTCGGGTTAGCGATGATGTTGCGGTTACGAAAATCCGCCAACGCGTCCGGGTTCACTTCCGGGATCACCAGCGGGATGTCTGCGTCGTAACGAAAGCAGGAGGTGTTGTCGATGACGATGCAGCCGTGCTCGGCAGCAATCGGCGCCCACTTGGCAGAGACCTCGCCCCCGGCGGAGAAGAGCGCGATCTGCACCTGGCTCCAGTCAAACTCTTCCACGTCCTTGATCTCGAGGTTCTTGCCACCAAAGCGCACCGTATCACCGGCACTGCGGCTGGAGGCCAGCGGATAGAGGGTGCCTACCGGGAAGGCGCGCTCCTCCAGAATTTCGATCATGGCCTGACCCACGGCGCCGCTGGCGCCCAATACCGCTACGTTGAATTGCTGACTCACTAATATTCTCTCCTGTGGAATTACCCATGGATAGCGCCGGTTAACAGCTGCTATCCATGGTGTCGCTGACGCACGCTGGCATCACAGTTGGCAGGCTGACCTGCCCGATAGGGGATTTGGCATCATGCCAAACCGGACAAGGGCGGGACCGGGTGTGGCACTAGGTCCGCCCATTTTCTGGTGTTGAACTAGGGATTGAGTCGGCTCACTCGGCCTGAATGCCAAAGCCGAGCCGGGCCAGAGTATCGCCAGCAAACGGGCCGCAGACCTGCAACGAGGATAGCTCGCGCCGCTCCGGGTAGTGTTTGCGCTGCTCATCGAAACTGCCGGGCACCTCAATCCGGTTACGAAAACGGGCATCGTCGCGACGCACGTCATAAATAAGGTGCACCAGCTGCTTAATCAACGCCTGATCCGCCGGTTGACCCGGTGTCAGAGCGCGCACCTCGGGGACTGGCAACAAGGATTGCAGATCCTGGCGCGGCGTGCGCCCCAGCTGCTGGCACAGCGCCTGATAGAGCATCCAGGTACCGCGCGCCTTGCCCTCCAGGCTGTAGCCTGCGATGTGAGGAGTCGCTATCTCGGTATGGGGCACCAGGGCCCGCAGTGGCTCGGGCTCCCCTTCCCACACATCCATCACCAGTCGCAGGGGCTGCGGCCCCTGCTGGCGAGCGAGCAGCGCCTGGTTGTCCCACACCTCGCCACGGGAGGCATTGATCAGGATCTGTCCGGCAGGTCGCGCGGCGATCACCTGCTCATCCAGCAGGTGGAAAGTGGCATCCGGCCCCTCGCAGGTGATGGGGACGTGAAAGCTGACGATATCGGCACCTAGGGCACTCTGGTAGTCGACAAACGCCCCAGCCTCCCCCGCCTGCGCAGCGGCCCGGGCACGCGGCGGATCGCAGCGCAGCACCCGCATGCCGAGGGCCCCGGCCTTGCCCGCCACACATTCCCCCGTGTTGCCGGCGCCGATGACGGCGAGGCTCATCTCGCGCAAGGTAAGCTCGTGGCGCTCGGCCAGCACCAGCAAGGCACTCAACACATAGTCGCCGACCGAATACTTGTTGCAGCCGGGCGCGCTGAAGAAGGGGATGTCCCGCTCGGCCAGCAGCGCCTTGTCCACGTGATCCGTGCCTATGGTGGCGGTGCCAACGAACCCGAGCCGCGGGCTGGTGGCGAGGAGTTCGGCATCGACCCGGGTCACGGAGCGCACCAGCAGCACGTCGGCATCTTGCAGATCCGCCGCCTGCATATGCCGTCCTGACAGGGGGATCACCTCGCCAAATTCGGCAAATAACTCAAGGGCATGGGGCATATTTTCATCAACGACGATCTTCATCGGGCTCTCTCACTTCGCAACCGGCCACAGGCGCGCCATTCTAGCCCAAACCAACCGAATTTTCAGATGCATATTCGCCCATGCCCTTTCACCACAGTCGCACCGCCCCGCCTGCCCAAAGCGGCCAGATGCTCAGATGCTTGTTCGCCCATGCCCTTTCACCAGGGTCGCACCGCCAGGTCGGCCCGGGCCACGCTCATTTGTAACCCCATGTTACAGTCAGGCCGGTGCGACTTGACCAACAAGCCTAGGCTGGCACAATGGCGCCTCTTTTTTATCTGCCTCTGTTACACGCACCCGTTACGAGCCCTGTTATGCCAACTCATTCCTCTTCGTTGCCGCGCCGCCAGGCGCTTGGTTTCAGCGCGGCCCTGATCCTGCCGCTGCTGCTGCTGACCTGCCTGCCCTGGCAACCCTTTATGAGCAACTCCCTGCAATCGGGCTGGTTGTGGTGGCCCTACGCCCTTACCCGCATGGTGGATCTGCCCGGCCTCGCCGTCAGCATCGCCGCCCTCTTGCTGCTGACCCGACACAAGCTGGCACTGGGCCTGCCCGCCACGCTGGCCCTCGGTGGCGCCCTGTTTGCCGTGCTGGCGGGCGACTGGGCCATCAAGAGCCTGGTCAAACACCTGACCCAGGAGCCGCGCCCCTATCTGCTCTGGCTGGAGAGCCAGAACCTGATCCCTGCCATCCAGCAGTTCTACGCCAGCAAAGTGGAAGTACGCAGCGAGCAGGTGCATGCGGCCAGCCTCTTGCTAGCCCTGCCCGAGTGGCTCGGCAACCACTGGCAGGCAGAGGTGAACTACGCCTTCCCCTCCGGCCACAGTATCGCCGCCATGAGCCTGGCCCAGTTC
>NZ_CAWNYS010000514.1:0-10505 GCF_963878295.1 Aeromonas sp. HMWF014
GGCCGGAGTCATACACCACGGTAACGCTGCCAGGCAAGGTCAGCCTGACCTGATATTCACCTGCGGGCAAGGAAAGGGGGTCGCTGTAGGTCTTGAAGGGAATATTGGCCAGCGTCGGGCTGGTCAGTGCAGCCCCCGGAGCCGTGACATGGATGTCGACTGCCGGTGCACCGGGTGCGGCATGCACCACCTGCACACGAATATCGCCTCCCGTTGGCGTCTGGCTCGGCCGCTCAATCACCAGCGGGCCAAATGCGGTATCACCACTACCAGCCAGTTTGCCGACGGCCAGCACGTCATATTGAGTGTCGGGTTTCAACTCAAGCGACACCGGACCGATGACAGTTGTCGTACCGCCCGGCAAAATGCCATCTACCGCGACACGGTAGCTACCAGCCTTGAGCGGTTTTAGCCCGCTGCTGGAGCCATAATCAACGGCCGTCAGGAAAGCGGCGCCGTCAACCGTCACATCGACCTTGGGGGCATCAGGGGCCAGATGGCTGATCCTGATGGCGGTATTGGTATTGCTCGTGCTGTTGTCATTATCACTACTCCCGCAGGCTGCCAGGGCGAACCCCATGGCAATGGCGGCCAAACTCTGAATCCATTTCATCTGTTCTATCTCCTTTTGCTCGGTGGCCAGGGAGATATGGCTGTTCGGCGAGATTGGATCACTGCTGGTTGCCTCAATGTTGCCATCGCCCGCTACGCCTTGCTCAGAAAGGTGGGTGTCGCAGATTTCCTGATGGCCTGTCCGCAAGGAGGGTCATCTCTGGCTGTACTGTTGGTGTTGCAGCAAATAGCTGTCTGCCGAGATGCCGGATCAGCAGCAGAGGCGGCAGCAGCGTGAGCAGTAACCAGTGGGTATGGGGCTGGATAAATGACCAGATGATCTCGTGAGGCTGCCAGGTCGAGGCGGTTGCCGTCATAAAGTCGAGGTCATAGGTTTGCCACAACCAGAGCCCGGCAAAGAGCGGCAGCAACAGCGGGCGCGGTGTCAGCAAAAACAGGGGCAAGAAAGCACAAGCGAGCACGACGCTGAATTCCAGCATGGTCGGGGCCAGTTCGGCAACGGTATGTCCTGAAGAGAGGCCGCTCCATTCGAGGGATGCATCCTCTGTCAGTGCAGGCCACCAGGATGCGTATTGAAACAGGGTGAACGAGAGCATAAACAACAGGCTGGTCAGCACCGCCAGCGCCAGCTTTCGCAAAAACCACCGCCCCAGCCGGCGCAGTGTCGGCAACCATTTAGACATTAATGACTCCCATCTGGTGACGGGGCAGTATGCCGCGGTTCGCCGCACCGTCAAAGTGCCGCACCTGCTGATTAATTATTGGAATATTGAATCCCGTCACATCGACGGCGGTTTAAGTGGTTGCCCGGCGACAAAGCCTCATGCGAACCTTTCTTTTCCGTTAACCCACTAAAAAAACACTATGTTCAGGCAAATAATGATGAGTGCCGCCCTGCTGTCGGCGGTGCTGCTTTCCGGTTGTGCTTCCGTACCCATGGCCGATGCCACCGCTGACACCCAGGCCAAGCAGTTTGTTGCGCCCAAGGATGCGGCCAACCTCTATATCTATCGCAACGAGACCTACGGCACTGCCGTCAAGATGCCGGTGCTGGTTGATGGCTTTGCCGTAGGCGATACCGTGGCCCACAGCTATATCCTCAAGCAGGTGACGCCGGGCAGCCACACCATCACCTCCAAGTCGGAGATCGATGCCACCCTGACCCTTAGCACCGAGGCGGGTAAAAACTACTACGTCTGGCAGGAGATCAAGATGGGCCTGCTGATGGCCCGCTCCAAGCTGAGTCAGGTCAGTGAAGAGGAAGGCAAGCAAGGGGTGATGGAGAGCAAGCTGGTCAAGTGATCAGATACCTTCGCCTGACAAAGAGGGCGTAGCCTCACCGCTACGCCTCTGCCAGAAAGGTGGGTGTCCCAGGTTTTGAATCTACAATCTTTCCTCTCAGAGCTTCATTCAGGACCAAAACGAAGATAGACTACTGGCAGTAATAATAAATGTTGATATTTTTACCAATTTCCCTTTTCAAAGAGCTTAAATTTTTATGACAAATCCATTAAAGCAAATAACTAATTTACGAACCTACATTGTTTCGGCAATTATTTTTATAATTGGCGGGATACTATTGGTTTTAGCAGAGAAAGTGAGTTTTTCAAATGGAAATTTATGGGTGAAGTCGTTATCCTCAAATTTTGGCGCCCTAATGATAGCATCTGTATCTATGGCCATGCTCTGGGAACTTTTTTCAAAAAGATCTTTTCTTGAAGAACTTCTTGCAAAGACAGGCTTTGCTGACGACATCATCAACGCTGGTTTGACAGGCGTTTCAATAAATCCGGTAAAAGGCCCTGATTTTTCAAAAATCATAGCATCTTCTGTGAGGCTTGATATATTTGTCTGCTATGCAAACACTTGGAGAGCAAGTTTTGAAGAGGACTTGAAGATTTTGGCATCGAAACGAAATTGCCGAATAAGATTAATTGTACCTGATGCTGAGAATCCCGCAATAATGAGTGATTTAGCCAAAAGATTTAATGCGGACAATGCGGAAGTAATGAAAGGTAGAATACAGCAGGCAATAGTAGAGTACAAATCTTTGTTTACGTCAGTACCTAATACAACGCTTGATTTTAGCATATGGATTCATGATGAAACTCCCGTATCTAGTTTTTATAGGTTTGATCGATGTGCAGTAATTACCTTATATAAACATGCCAAGGGTAGAGGAAATGCTCCAACGATCGTAGCTGAACGTGGAGGAGCTCTTTATTCATACATTGAAAACGAAATAGACTCTATGGTAAAAGGCATTGGAAATTACCCAAAACTGGCTCGCAGAATTCATCCGGTGGAAGAAGCGACATCTCCTCAATCTCCCGATTAAAAGCATATATTCAATAAGCGAAGTATAATAGGTTGTTCGAAAGATCAGATATACCAATAAATGGCTTCATAATTCACGCCGGCTGATATGACAACCAGCTCGGCCTAAAGTCGAATTGGGGTCTGCTGGCCGAGCTTGATGCCGCTGGCGTCGACACTCTGCTTTACCTCGTTCTTACTAAAGTGGCCCTGCTGTACGGAATGCCCCCAAGCCACAGGCAGGCACGGTATTGCTCCCCCTCCAATCCGCCGAGGGGAAGGCACAAGGTCAGGAGCGCCATCAGGGATGATGGCGCAGCCGCAGCGGGGCATGGATGCCCCATCTGCGGCGCTCCGCCCGACCTTGTGACTGACCCGAGGGCAACCGCGAAGCGGTCGGATTGGCGGGGGAAAAGTCCTTTGGTGACTTTGGGTCTTTCCAAAGTCACTCGCCCAAGCCCGAAGGGCGGGCGAAACCCTGTCGAGAGCCACGCCCTTGCGTCCTGCACGGCGCCAGCTCTACTGCCAACAGCCAGCCACACAATTTACCCATGACGCGAACGTCCGATTACGCTTCGCTAATCGAACCTACAGTCCTGACAAAAAAGGAGCCATCGGCTCCTTTTCACATCACGGGCGGGTACGCTGTGCCTTACAGCGCCTCCAACCTGGCATACGCCGTCACCAGCCACTTGGCGCCGACCTCGTCGAACTGGATCTGCACCCGGCTCTGCTGGCCGACCCCTTCGAAGTTGAGCACTATCCCTTCCCCGAATTTCGGATGGAGCACCCGCTGGCCGAGCTTGATGCCGCTGGCGTCAAAGCTCTGCTGCACCTCGTTCTGGCTAAAGCGGCCGTACTGGGTGGGGCGGCTCACCTGAGTGCGCAGCCGGATCTCTTCCAGACACTCGGCGGGGATCTCGCGGATAAAGCGGCTCACGCTGTGTTGCATTTCGCGGCCATAGATGCGGCGGCTCTCGGCATAACAGATGTAGAGCTTCTCCATGGCGCGGGTCATGCCCACGTAACAGAGGCGGCGCTCTTCCTGCAACCGGCCCGACTCCTCGGCAGATTGCGGGCTGGGGAACATCCCTTCCTCGACACCGACCAGCAGCACCAGCGGGAACTCCAGCCCCTTGGCGCTATGCAATGTCATCAGCTGCACCGCATCGGCATATTCGTCCGCCTGATTCTCGCCGGATTCCAGCGCAGCGTGGGCGAGGAAGGCGGAGAGATCACTCATCTCTTCCAGCTCGTCCGGCCGCTGGTACTGGCGGCAGGCGGTGACCAGTTCGTCCAGGTTCTCTACCCGCGCCTGGGATTTCTCGCCTTTTTCCGCCAGATACATCGCCTTGAGGCCGGAGTGCTGGATGGCGATATCGGCCTGCTGGTGCAGGGGCAGCATGGAAACCTGCTCTTCCAGTGCATCAATAAGATCGACGAAGCCGCGCACCGCGTTGCCGGCGCGACCGGTCAGCACCTTGTCGTTGAGCAGCCCCTTGGCCGATTGCCAGAGGTTCTGCCCCTGATCGCGGGCGTTGGCGCGCAGGATCTCGAGGGTGCGATCGCCGATGCCACGGGTCGGGGTGTTGACCACCCGCTCGAAGCTGGCGTCGTCGCCACGGTTGTTGATAAGACGCAGGTAGGCCATGGCGTCTTTAATTTCTTGCCGTTCGAAGAAGCGCAGGCCGCCGTAGATGCGATATGGCATGGCGTCCTGCATCAGCGCCTCTTCCAGCACCCGCGATTGGGCGTTGGAGCGATAGAGGATGGCGCAGTCGGCCAGCAGGCCGCCCTTTTCCTTCCAATCCTTGAGGCGGCCGACCACGAAGCGCGCTTCGTCCACCTCGTTGAAGGCGGCATACAGCGAAATCGGGTCACCTTCGGCCCCTTCGGTCCACAGCTCCTTGCCAAGGCGCTCGGCGTTGTTGGCGATGACGCTGTTGGCGGCTTTGAGGATATTGGCGGTGGAGCGGTAGTTCTGCTCCAGGCGAATGGTCTGCGCCCCCTCATAGTCGGTCAGGAAGCGCTGGATGTTCTCAATCTTGGCGCCGCGCCAGCCGTAGATGGACTGATCATCGTCGCCGACGATCATCACCTTGCCGCTGTTGCCCGCCAGCATCCGCAGCCAGGCGTACTGGATGCCGTTGGTATCCTGAAACTCGTCCACCAGTATGTTCTGGAAGCGGTCGCGGTAGTGCTCGAGGATATGCGGCTTGTTCAGCCACAGTTCGTGGGCGCGCAGCAAGAGCTCGGCGAAGTCCACCAGACCGGAGCGATCGCAGGTCTCCTGATAGGTCTTGTAGATCTGCTGATAGGTGCGGGTGACGGGGTCGCCGTAGAGGTCGATGTCGCCGGGGCGCAACCCCTCGTCCTTTTTGCCGTTGATGTAGCCCATCACGGCGCGCGGGGCCCAGTGCTTCTCATCGAGGTTGAGCGCCTTGATGACGCGGCGGATGAGGCGGTACTGGTCGTCGGAGTCGAGGATCTGGAAATCCTGCGGCAGCCCGGCATCCAGATGGTGGGCCCGCAGCAGGCGGTGGGCGATGCCGTGGAAGGTGCCAATCCACATGCCACGCTGCATGCTACCTAACACTTTTTCGACCCGGCCGCGCATCTCGGCCGCCGCCTTGTTGGTAAAGGTGACCGCGATGATGGAGAAGGGTGAACAGCGTTCCACCTGCATCAGCCAGGCAATACGGTGCACCAGCACCCGGGTCTTGCCCGAACCGGCACCGGCCAGCACCAGCAGATTGCTACGGGGCGCCGCAACGGCATCTCTTTGCTTGTCGTTGAGCCCGTCGAGCAGGGTTGAAACGTCCATCACCACTCCTGTTTATTTATACAGGCGGGGATTATACGGCCTGTGGCGCCGCAGACCAAATCGGCGTGAACGAGCAGCGCGACTCTGGATGTCAGGCCTGCGTCGGGAGGGGCCAACATGGACGCAGAACACAAAGGAGCCCCAATAGAATCCGACCCTTGGCCGGCATGACGAAAACGATTGCTTATAACCATATGAATATAAACAGAAATGTCATTTGACACCCAATTAATTCAGAATTTAAATCTGAAAACAGGTATTAAAACAATCACTTATAAATTTATCCGCTTATCTTTCAAACCGTTACCGCAAACGTTTTTCCCTTATCATTTTCTTGACCCGCATCGGGGCTGACTTAGAGTAACCCTGCGTGCTAGATAGCCTGCCCAAGTAGGCAAGTTCCCTCACTTAATAACAATCAAGGATACGATCGTGACTAAAGTGCTCAAGCTGGCCACCGTTGCCACTCTCACTCTCGCAGCTCTCTCTGCTCAGGCTGCTTCCCAGCCCGCCGTCATCTACGACACCGCAGGCAAATTCGACAAGTCATTCAACGAAGCCGTGTTCCGTAACGGCGTCGAAGTCTATAACAAGGACAAAGGGGTCAAGGTCAAGGAGTTCGAACCCCAGAACGAAGCCCAGCGTGAGCAGGGTTTGCGTCGTCTGGCCAGCCGTGGCAACGGCCCGATCGTCGCCGTCGGATTCAACATGGGTTCGGCCGTCGAGAAAGTCGCGACCGAATTCCCGAACACCCAGTTCACCATCATCGACATGGTGGTCGACAAGCCAAACGTGCAGTCCCTCATCTTCAAGGAGCATGAAGGCTCTTTCCTGGTGGGTGCGCTGGCAGCCATCGCCTCCAAGAACGACAAGGTCGGCTTCGTGGGTGGCATGGATATCCCGCTGATCCGCAAGTTCCAGTGCGGCTACGAGCAAGGAGCCAAGTACGTCAATCCGAAGATCGAAGTGTTCCAGAACATGACCGGCTCCACCCCGTCGGCGTTTGCTGACCCGGCCAAGGGGGCAGAGCTGGCCAAGTCCCAGTTCGCCAAGGGCGTCGACGTGGTTTACGCCGCTGCCGGCGGTACCGGTATCGGTGTTTACCAGGCAGCCAAGGATGAAGGCAAGTTCGCCATCGGCGTGGATTCCAACCAGAACCACCTGCAACCGGGCACCATGCTGACCTCCATGGTCAAATCCGTGGGGCTGGCCGCTTATCAGACCTGGGATGACGCCGCCAAGGGCACCTGGCAACCGGGTATCAGGAACCTGGGCCTGGCCGAGGGCGGTGTGGATTGGGCACTCGACAAAGACAACGAGAAGCTGATCACGCCCGAGATGAAAGCCAAGGTGGATGCCATCAAGGCCGACATCATCTCCGGCAAGATCAACGTTCATGACTACATGAGCGACAACAGCTGCAAATACTGATTAACCGCTACGACTCTCAGCCCAACGACCGGCCCGTAGGGGCCGGTTTTTAGTCTCTCTTCATGACCCGCAAGGACTGCATCATGGACCAGACAGATCGCTATGCCATCGAATTAAGGGGTATCGATAAGCGGTTCGGCGACGTGTACGCCAACAAGCAGATCGACCTTAAGGTTCAAAAAGGCAGTATTCACGGTATCGTCGGCGAGAATGGTGCCGGCAAATCCACCCTGATGAGCATCATCTACGGTTTCTACCACGCCGACAGCGGCGAGATGTTCATCGACGGCCACCCTTTCAAACCCCATGGCTCACAAGATGCGATCACCGCAGGCGTGGGCATGGTGCACCAGCACTTTATGCTGGTGAACAATTTCACCGTGCTGGAGAACGTCATCCTTGGCGCGGAAAACGGCTGGCACCTGGGCCAGAGCCTGGCAGCGGCCGAGAAGCTGCTCGGCGAGCTGGCACGGGACTATGGTCTCGATGTGCCGCTGCACGAGAAAGTCGAAGACCTGCCGGTGGGCCTGCAACAGCGGGTCGAGATCCTCAAGGCGCTCTATCGCGGTGCCCGCATCCTGATCCTCGATGAGCCGACCGGGGTACTGACCCCGCAAGAGGCGGATCACCTGTTCGAGGTGCTGAAAAAGCTGCGGGATCAGGGCGCGACCATCATCCTCATCACCCACAAGCTGAGGGAGATCCTGGCCATTACCGATCAGGTCTCCATCATGCGCCGGGGCGAGATGGTGGCCCACGTCGCCACCAAGGATACCGACAAGGAGCAGCTGGCCGAGCTCATGGTGGGCCGCAAGGTGCGCCTCAAGGTCGACAAGGGCCCGACCCAGCCGGGCGAGGCCAAGCTCAAGGTCAACGGGCTCAGTTACTTCGACGATGCCAAGGTGGAGCGGGTCAAATCCGTCAGCTTCGAGGTGCGGGCCGGGGAAGTGGTCGGCATCGCCGGCGTCTCGGGCAACGGCCAGTCCGAGCTGCTTAGCCTGCTTGGCGGCATCATCAAGCCCAGCAAGGGCAGCTTTACCATCACAAGCAATGGTCAGACGCACGAGGTGAGCGTGGCGCATCCGGCTGATCCCGAGTGGGTGCGCAACTACGGCCTCGGCCATGTGCCGGAAGACAGGCACAAGATGGGGCTGATCAACCGCTTCGAGGCGCAAGAGGCCTTCATCCTGGGTTATCACCGCCGTCCGCAATACAACAAGGGCTGGCTGCAGAACAGGGAGGCGATCCTGCAGGATTGTCAGGCCAAGATGGACAAGTGGGACGTGCGCCCGCCCCATCCCGACCACAAGACGGCCAACTTCTCCGGTGGCAACCAGCAGAAGCTGGTGATCGCCCGGGAAGTGGAGCAGAACCCGGATGTGCTGCTGATCGGCCAGCCGACCCGCGGGGTCGATATCGGCGCCATCGAGTACATCCACCAGCAGATCATCGCCATGCGCGACAAGGGCAAGGCCGTGCTGCTGGTATCGGTGGAGCTGGATGAGATCATGAGCCTCTCTGACCGGATCCTGGTGATTGCCGATGGCCGCATCGTTGGCGAGCTGGAGGCTGCCAAGGCGGATGAACGCACCATAGGACTGATGATGGCGAACATAGTGCCGGACGACGTTGCTGCTCTGTCTGGCGTAGCCAAGGAGGCTCGCACATGAGCCAAACACGTATCCCTGCCTGGATCTCCGTGGGCGTGCTGCCCGCGCTCAACATACTGCTGGCCTTCCTGGTGTCGGCCATCCTGTTCTACTACCTCGACATCAACCCGGTCGATGCCGCCCAGATCATGTGGTACGGCGCCTTCGGCACCGGTGAAGGGGTCGGTTTCACCCTCTACTACGCGACCGGTTTCATCTTCACCGGTCTGTCGGTGGCGGTCGCCTTCCACGCCGGTCTGTTCAACATCGGTGGTGAAGGTCAGGCCTATATCGGCGGCCTCGGCGTCGGCCTGGTCTGCCTGCTGCTCGGCGACTCGCTGCCGTTTGCGCTGCTGCTGCCGCTGGCCATCATCGCCGGCGGCCTGTTCGGTGCGGCCTGGGCCTTTATTCCGGCCTGGCTGCAAGCCAAACGCGGCAGCCACATCGTCATCACCACCATCATGTTCAACTTCATCGCCGCCTCCCTGATGGCCTACCTGCTGGTCGAGGTGTTCAAACCGGCGGGCTCCATGGCGACCGAGAGCAAGGTGTTTGCCGAGGCGAGCTGGTTGCCCAAGGTCAGCGAGCTGGCGAGCAGTGTCGGCATGGAGATACCCAACAGCCCGCTCAACATCAGCTTCTTCTGGGCGCTGATCTGTGCGGCCCTGGTGTGGGTTTTTATCTGGCATACCCGCTGGGGCTACGAGATCCGCTCGGTCGGGGCCAGCCAAAGCGCCTCCGCCTACGCAGGAATCTCCTATCCCAAGGTGGTGATCCTGGCCATGGTAATCTCCGGCATGCTGTCGGGCTTCTTCGCCCTCAACGTGCTGCAGGGTGAACTGCACCAGATCAAGCTCAACTTCGTGGAAGGCTTCGGCTTCACCGGCATCGCGGTGGCGCTGATGGGGCGCAACCACCCGGTCGGCGTCATCATCGCCAGCCTGCTGTTTGGCTTCCTCTATCAGGGGGGCGCCGAGCTCAGCTTCGAGTTCGGGGTCGACCGCAACATAGTGGTGGTGCTGCAGGGTCTGGTGATCCTGTTCTGTGGCGCCCTTGAGCACATGATGCGTCCGCGCGTCGAGCAGCTCTATCTGGCGTTTGCCAACCGCTCATCCGCGCAAGCCAAGGGAGCCTGATCATGTTTGAAACTCTGATCCTGATGCTGGATGCCACCATACGAACCGCACCACCGCTGATCCTGGCCGCCATGGCGGGCATGTTTTGTGAACGCTCTGGTGTGGTCAACATAGCGCTGGAAGGCAAGCTGCTGGCGGCGGCGTTCGCCAGTGGTGCGGCAGCGGCTGTCTCCGGCTCTGCCTGGATTGGGCTGGGTGCGGGTATGGGCGTCTCCATACTGTTCGCCCTGATGCACGGCTTTGCCACCATCACCCACAGGGGTGATCAGGTGGTGAGCGGCATGGCCATCAACATTCTGGCGGCCGGTCTGACCGTCACCCTGGGCCGTTACTGGTTCGATCAGGGTGGCCAGACCCCGGCACTGTCCGGTGCGGCCCGCTTCGCCCCCATCGACCTGCCCTACGCCAGGGAGCTGTGGGATGTGCCGGTGATTGGCCAGCTCTACAGCGAGCTGCTCAGCGGCCACTCCCTGCTGGAATACGTGGCGTTTGCCGCCGTGCCCTTGGCCTGGTGGGTGATGTTTCGCACCCGCTTCGGTCTGCGTCTGCGTGCCGTGGGCGAGGCGCCAGCGGCGG
>NZ_CAWNYS010000514.1:10534-16522 GCF_963878295.1 Aeromonas sp. HMWF014
GGTCTGCTGGCTGGCATTGGTGGCACCTATCTGGCGGTGGCCCAGACGGCCCAGTTCATCCCCAACATGAGTGCAGGCAAGGGCTTTATGGCACTGGCAGCGCTGGTGTTCGGCAAGTGGCGCCCCTGGAATGCGCTGGCGGCATGTCTGCTGTTCGGCTTCCTCGATGCTGTCGCCATCCGCCTGCAAGGTGTCAGCATAGGTAGCTTCGCCATTCCGGTGCAGGCCATCGAGGCCTTGCCCTACATACTGACGGTATTCCTGCTGGCCGGCTTCATCGGCAAGGCGGTGGCCCCCAAGGCGCTCGGTACCCCTTACGTCAAGGAGCGGGAGTGATCTCCTTGCTACCGGCAAGCCCCTTCTGGCGGGCCCCAGTGTACTGATACCCGCCAGGCCGACTAACCCAATAGAAATAACCCGCTCTGTTGCAAAGAGCGGGTTATTTCATAATGGGCGAGACGTCTTAGCCCAGTGTGCATGAGCAGAGCCAGTTTTTGGCTAGAACCATGCCTTTTTATTGATGATGTAAGTTTGCTCAAACTCTTCATCGGACTTAGAGATGTAAATAACAAACTCGATGAAAGCAATAAGCCCGATAATGACAGAGGGCAAACCAAGCAGAATAAAACCAAACAAGAAAATCAGCAGCATGAACACACCCTGCTTGGTGTAACCAAGATAAAACTTGTGTGCACCGAAGGCGCCCAGGAAAAACGCAAACAACGCTGCTGCCACTTTTTTGGATGCGCCAACCGTGGAGGCGATGGCGTAAATAGCCTGTGCCTGCTCACCTTCAATAGAGAAATCCACTTTCAAGCCATTTTTCGGCAGTTGACTGCCTTTCCATTCAATAATGTCAAACTGATATCTATTGCTGTCATCCCCGGAAATCAAACCAGTGCGATCTGTTTCATTAAAGTTAATTACCGTGCCTTTCATTATTATCAGCCCTTTAGCAAGAAGAAGAAAAAAGACCACGTCTGAACGGGTCTAATTCAGTTGACAGGCTACACCAATAGAGGCTCATTTGAAACAAAAAACCAGCCAGTACAGGCATGCCTGTCAACCAACCGGCCTCACCAGTGCAGGTTGATGGGGAGCACTCAGCCGCTCGGCCAGATAGTCCACCAGCAGCCGCACTTTGGGGGAGAGGTGGCGGTTGTGGGGATAGAGGGCCCAGATCCCCTCCTCCGGAGCACGCAGCTCGGGCAGCAGCTCGATAAGCTCCCCCCGCGCCAGATGGTCACTCACGTAGTAATCCGGCAGCTGGATAATGCCTATTCCCTTGAGCGCCGCGTCCAGCAGGGCGTGCCCGCTGTTGCACTGCAGCAGGCCGTGCACCCGCACGCTGTGGGGGTGAGCGTCCAGGGTGAAGTACCACTCGTCACTGTTGCCCACCAAACAGCGGTGGCGGGCCAGCTCGGAGAGACTGTTGGGGATGCCGTGGCAGGCGGTGTAGGCCGGTGAGGCGCAGACATAGGGCACCCGCTGCGCCAGCTTGCGCGCCACCAGCGTCGAATCTTTGAGATGGCCGAGCCGGATCGCCAGATCGTAGCCTTCGTGCACCAGATCCAGCAGCTGATTGGTGAGGTTGAGGATCACCTCCAGCTGGGGGAAACGCACCATGAAGTCGTTCACCAGCGGGGCGATGCGGCTCTCGCCGTAGGAGACGGGCGCCGTGATGCGCAACGACCCTTGCGGCACCGCCTGATGGCGTCCCACCGCCAGCTCGGCTTCATAGAGGTTGTCCAGCAGCTGACGGCAGTGGCGGTAATAGATTTCGCCAAGCTCGGTGAGCCGCACCTGACGGGTGGTGCGCAGCAGCAGCTTGGCCTGCAGCCTGTCTTCCAGCTGTGCCACCTGACGGCTGACCTGGGCCACCGACACCCCCAGCTTGCGCGCAGCCGGGGTAAAGCCCCCCTGCTCCGCTACGCTGACAAATTCACAGATCCCTTCCCAGCCGAGCATTATTACCTGTGTGTAAAAGTGATTTGATATTTAGCCTTATTATCACCAAATAGAAGGGAAACTACACTGCATACCTGAGTTCATCTCTGTTCACCTACCGCAATAAGAAGGATGTCATTCATGGCACAGGTTCAAAGCATCAAGTGTAAAGCCGCCATCGCCTGGGGACCGGGCCAGCCCCTCTCCATCGAAGAAGTGGAGGTCATGCCGCCCCAGGCTGGTGAGGTGAGGGTACGCATCGTCGCCACCGGCGTCTGCCACACCGATGCCTTCACGCTGTCTGGTGAGGATCCGGAAGGGGTCTTCCCCTGCATCCTTGGCCACGAGGGGGGTGGCATCGTCGAGTCCATCGGCGAAGGGGTGACCAGCGTCAAGGTCGGCGATCACGTGATCCCGCTCTACACCCCCGAGTGCGGCGAGTGCAAATTCTGCAAATCCGGCAAGACCAACCTCTGCCAGAAGATCCGCGCCACCCAGGGCAAGGGACTGATGCCGGACGGCACCACCCGCTTCTCGAAAGATGGCCAGCCCATCTATCACTACATGGGCACCTCCACCTTCAGCGAATACACGGTACTGCCCGAGATCTCCATCGCCAAGGTGGACCCGGCCGCCCCGCTGGAAGAGGTCTGCTTGCTCGGCTGCGGCGTCACCACTGGCATAGGTGCCGTGATGAACACCGCCAAGGTGAAAGAGGGTGAGAGCGTCGCCATCTTCGGGCTGGGGGGCATAGGCCTCTCCGCCGTGATCGGTGCCCGTCTGGCCAACGCTGGCCGGATCATCGCCATCGATATCAACGAGAGCAAGTTTGAACTGGCCCGCAAACTGGGCGCCACCGACTGCATCAACCCGAACGATTACGACAAACCGATTCAGGAGGTGATCGTCGAGCTGACCGATGGCGGCGTCGACTTCTCGTTCGAGTGCATCGGCAACGTCAAGGTGATGCGGGCGGCGCTAGAGTGCTGCCATAAGGGCTGGGGCGAGTCGGTCATCATAGGTGTGGCCGGTGCCGGTCAGGAGATCAGCACCCGTCCGTTCCAGCTGGTCACGGGCCGGGTCTGGCGCGGCAGCGCCTTTGGCGGGGTGCGTGGTCGCAGCGAACTGCCGAGCTATGTGCAGCGCTACATGCAGGGTGAGTTCCGCCTCGATGACTTCATCACCCACACCATGCCACTGGAGCAGATCAACGACGCCTTCGAGCTGATGCACGAAGGCAAGAGCATCCGCACCGTCATCCACTACTGAGCATGATCACCCCGCCCACCTTCGTGGGCGGGGTGCAGGAGTCCTTCGATGAATCTGGAGATTATCAGCAGCAACAAGAGCGTCGGCGGCTGGCACAAGCGCTATCGCCACAGTGCCAGCCTGCTCGGCTGCGAGATGAATTTTTCTATCTATCTGCCACCCCAGGCCCTCACCGGCCAGAAGGTGCCCGTGCTCTACTGGCTCAGCGGCCTCACCTGCACCGATGAAAACTTCATGCAGAAGGCGGGGGCACACCGCATCGCCGCCGAGCTGGGCATCGCCCTGGTGACGCCGGACACCAGCCCGCGCGGCGAGGGGATCCCGGACGATCCCGCTTACGATCTCGGCATGGGCGCCGGTTTTTATGTCAACGCCAGCCAGAGCCCCTGGCGCGATCACTACCAGATGTATGACTACGTCACCCGTGCACTGCCCGAGCTCATCGAGACCCACTTCCCGGTCTCGACCCGGCGCGCCATCAGCGGCCACTCCATGGGCGGTCACGGCGCACTGATCGCCGCATTGCGGGAGCCGGGTCGCTATCGTTCGGTCTCGGCGTTCAGTCCGATCTGCCACCCGAGCCGCTGCGCCTGGGGCCAGAAGGCGCTCGGTGCCTATCTCGGCCAAAATCCGCTGCTATGGCAGGAGTGGGACGCCTGCCAGCTGCTGCGCCACCAGCCAGTCACGCCACTGCCAACCCTGGTGGATGTGGGGCTGGACGACCCCTTCCTGGCCGAGCAGCTGCACATCGATGCGCTGGCAGAAGCCGCTGCCAGCAAGGGGTGGCCGCTGGAGCTCAACCGCCATGCCGGCTATGACCACAGCTACTACTTCGTGGCGAGCTTTATCGAGGCGCACCTGCGCTTTCACGCCCGCTATCTCTGATCGAGACAGGCCCGCCACGGGCCTGTCTCTTTTCTACGTTCGATGATTGGCTTGAGGCCAGCGGCTTCAACTGCCCTGGCGGGTCACGTCACCCGAGCCCGCGATCTTGCTCTCCAGCGTGGGATCACCCCAGTAGCTGACCGAACCGGATCCGGCGATGCCGACCTTGAGCCGCTCCCGGGCCCGCACCTCCACATTCCCGCTGCCCGCTATATTGACCTCAACCTTCTCACCCTTGAGATTGGCCCCCTGAACATCCCCGGAACCGGCGATGTTCAGCTTCATGGCGGTGGCCGATCCATCACCCAGATCCAGATTGCCGGACCCCGAGATATTGCCTTCCAGCCTGTTCAGCGCGAGCTTGCTGGCGACTATGTCGCCGCTGCCGGCCACCGACAATACCAGCTTGTCACCCTTAAAACCTTGCAGGTCGCCGCTGCCAGAATCCGTCAGTGCCAGTTCATGGAGTTGGGGCAAGGTGATAGTGAGGTCCAGCGGCTCGGTCGGTTCGAGTCGATAGCCCTCCTTAACCTCGATCTCCAGCTTGTCGCCCCGCTCGGTCAGCACCAGATAGGGCAGCAGGTTCTCCTGTCCCTTGATATGAATACCGCTCGCTTCCCCCACCACCAGATGAATATTGGCTGGCACCCCCGCCAATACCCGGGTCACCTGCTTGTCCATGGGCTGATGCTGCTCGATAACGGCCCCTTTCCCTGTCACCTTGGCCTCATCCAGCCAACTGCAGCCACTCAGTCCGACGGCCAATATCATTTCAATTATCAATGTCATCACCTCTATCCTGATTGTGGCCTGGCACACAAAGCCCTTTTAGAACCCAAACGTGGGCAAACATCGTGAAACAATATAAGCCAATGATTTTTATCTATTTTATAGAACTTCATTTATTGGCACAAACATAAAAGGAGTCGTTCAGGCCACTCCTTGGTAAAGTTAACCGTGTCGACAGAGACAAATACCCGTCGATGTGTGGCTCGCATGCGGGGCCTGCCAAGCTGATGACCATAAAATTGTTAGTTGCCTCACCGACCGGTTGAGCCAATAGTCATACCTTGTGCGTATAGAGCTCTCCATCGCGGTAATGTATTTACCACTGTCTTGTCAGTTTTCACTGCCAGCAAGGAGTCACAGCGTGCCCCACGTCAGCACCCAGTTTTCTACCGCCCTCGGCCTGCCTGAGCCGACTCGCACTCCGCTGCTGACCGGCAGCGATCCCGAGCAGAAGCGCCGTGAACTGCTCAGCTACTTCTGCCAGACCTTCGATCTCTATGACTCGCTGTTCGATTGTCTGGCTGACGAGCGCGCCTGGTTCAACAAGGCGATCCCGCTGCGCCATCCACTCATCTTTTATTACGGCCACACCGCCGCCTTCTGCATCAACAAGCTGCTGGCCGCGCGACTCATTGACTGTCGTATTGATGCACGCATCGAGGCCATGGTCGCCATCGGGGTGGACGAGATGAGCTGGGACGATCTGGACGAGACCCACTACGACTGGCCCAAGGTCGCCGAGCTAAGAAGCTACCGTGCCAAGGTGCGTGCCCGTGTCATTGACTTCATTCATCGTATGCCGCTAAGCCTGCCCATCGACTGGCAGAGCCCGGCCTGGGTCATCTTGATGGGGATAGAGCACGAGCGTATCCACCTCGAAACTTCCAGCGTGCTGATCCGCCAGCTGCCACTGGCCTGGGTACGGCCCCGCCCCTATTGGCCCGCCTGCCCCCGGGGACGCCATCAGATGGCGGACGTGCCTGCCAACAGCCTGATACCCGTGGCAGGGGGTCAGGTGCGCCTCGGCAAGCAAGATGCCACCTATGGTTGGGACAATGAATATGGTGAGCGCCACCTAGAAATCCCCCCCTTCAAGGC
>NZ_CAWNYS010000515.1:0-10574 GCF_963878295.1 Aeromonas sp. HMWF014
GCGTGATGCATGTAAAAACCCTGATATGATGCTGCCTGGAGGTAACAAGAATGGAAACCAGACGTAAAAAACGCTTCATTGCCGGTGCGGTTTGTCCGGCGTGCGGCAAAATGGACACCATGATGCTGTATATGGAGCATGGAGTCGAGAAGGTGACTTGTGTCGACTGCGGGGACACCCAGGTGCAGACCCAGGCCGAGGTGGACAAGGTGACCCGGGAGACGGAGCAGGTAATTGGGGTGTTTCGTCCCGAATGAGCCAGACCGAGGTGGACAAGGTGACCCGGGAGACCAAACAGGTGATAGGCGTGTTTCGTCCCGAATGAGGACCCAGCCGCAATACCCGGGAATGAGGTGCGAGTCAGGCCTATGCGGTTTCACATTGATGACTTTTTCATCACGACTGAGCCGGGCTCACCATATGCTTGGCCACCTTTTTGAGGTATTCTGGGCCCGTTTTTTTCTATCCGCAGGATCCCTGACATGAAAGTAGCTCCCCTGAGCGTGGTTACGCTGGAATACACAGTCACCGACGAACACGGTGAAGTCATCGACACCACTGTCGGTAAAGAGCCTCTGGTGTATCTGCACGGTACCCGTTATCTGGTCTCCGGCCTTGAAGCCGAGCTGGAAGGCCGCAGTGTGGGCGAGGCGTTCGACGTCACGCTGGCACCGACCCAGGCCTATGGCGAATACGACGAAAGCCTGGTGCAAGAAGTACCTGGCGAGCTGTTTGACGGCATGGAAGTGTCTGAAGGGGATACTTTTGTGGCCGAGACTGACGATGGTCACCGCCCGGTGACTGTCATCGAAGTGTCCGAAGAGTTCATCAAGGTGGATGGTAACCATCCGCTGGCTGGTGTGACCCTGGGCTTCAAGGTCGAGATCAAGGACGTGCGCGCCGCCACGGCTGAAGAGCTGGCTCACGGCCACGTTCACGGTGCCGGTGGTTGCGGTCACGATCATGGTCACGACCATGACCACGATCACGGCCATGAGCACGGCGGTTGCTGCGGTGGTGGCCATGGCCACGATCACGGTCATGACCACGGCGACGAGCAGGGTCAGGGCGGTTGCTGCGGTGGCGGTGGCTGCGGTGGCAAGGGTCACCAGCACTGATCTGCGTTATGGGCATAGCCCGATAAAAAAACCCGCGTCTAACGCGGGTTTTTTTATGGCTGGGTGGCGGTGCGCGTTGCAGCTCAGTAGTGCGGGGGCGGCGTCTCTTCCGCCATGCTGGCGATCTGGCTCGGCTGCACGCTTTGCAGCTTGTCCACCAGCAGCTGGATCTGATGCTTGAGTCGATCCAGCTCGCGGCCCTGGGTGGTAACCTCGTCGTTGAGCTGCTCTACCGTGTACTCGGCGAAGGCGAGGCGGCTTTCCAGGGTTTCGAGGCGATCGT
Organism: Aeromonas sp. HMWF014; assembly: GCF_963878295.1. Classification (NCBI taxonomy): domain Bacteria; kingdom Pseudomonadati; phylum Pseudomonadota; class Gammaproteobacteria; order Aeromonadales; family Aeromonadaceae; genus Aeromonas; species Aeromonas sp. HMWF014. The sequence goes on from NZ_CAWNYS010000515.1 coordinate 1,402, forward strand.
TAAGTGGCTGACTCATGGGCCTTTGGGTCCTTACTTGATTGTCCAGATTTCGGCCAGGCCACTGGAGCTGGCGCTGACAAGGTGGCTATTGTCGCGCAAAGCCACGCCGTAGACCACTGCGCTCGGAGGTTTCACTCTGGGGTGGGGGGAGACGCGCCAGCTTTGCAGCAGGTTGCCATCGCTCACCCGCCACAGGGAGAGCCTGCGAGAAGGAGAGCCTGTGATGAGCCAGTTGCCGTCGTTTGCGAAGCGGGCGCTGGTGTAGACCTCGAAGCGGTGAGCGAATTGCAGCCGGCTCACCTCCTTGCCGGTGTTCAGATCCCAGATGCTGGCCTGGCTGCTGTCGGCGGTAAAGGCGAAACGGCCCTGGGGATCCAGCCTTGCTATTACCACCCGGCCGGCGTGGTTGAAACGCCATATTACCTGGCCGGAGCGGGTATCCCACAGATAGGCGCTGTAGTCGTTGCCGCCGGTGAGGGCGTAGTGGCCATTGGCGGAGAGATCCACCGTATTGACCTGCTCGGTGTGACCGAGGAACTGCAGCCTGCGGCCGGTGCGGGTATCGACTACCTCCGCCTTGCCATCTTGCCGGCCGATCAGCACCTGACGGCCATCGGCTGACAGGGCTATGTCCCTCAGCCTGGATTCAGGAAGCGAGTAGTAGCCTTGGGATTGACCATCTTGCAGACGCCAGATGGCGAAGGTATCCAAGGTCGCAGTGACGGCATGGCGGTTGTCTGGCGAGAAGCGGGTGATGATGACGAAGTTGTCCTGATTGTCGGATTGGCGCCAGCGCCAGCGCTCTTTGCCCTGCTCCAGGTCCCACACTACTGTGCCCTGGCCCAGGCTGGAGACGATGGCCTGCTTGCCGTCGCTGGTGAGATCGGCGCTCATCAGCCCCTGGTTGGCGAGGGTAATTTGCCGGTCCGGTAGTGAGCTCTGTTCGCAACCTGTCAGTATCAGGCAAATACCGATGAAATAAATGGCACTTTTTATCATTTTTCCTGTCTCATGCTTTCGTTACCTGCGATCACGGCGTTAGTATAAGGCGCTTGTCACGATAAACCTCTCATTTCACGAAGGAACCGAGAGCGGTATTTAGAGTTTTGGAGAAACTGATGAACAATTTTCTGAAGGTGTCCCTGTTGGCTGCGGCAGTTGCCGTGAGTCTGACTGCTTGCCAAAAAGACGAGAAGACTGCTGCGAATACCGCAGAGGTCAAGGCAGAAGCCAGCAAGCCGGCCGAGGCCCCCAAGGCTGATGCCAAGAGCTTCGAAGAGCAATCCGGCTATGCAATTGGCCTCTCCATGGGTCGTTATATCGCCAATACCCTGGAACGTCAGCAGGAACTCGGCATCAAACTGGACAACAGCGTCATCCTCAAGGGGGTGACTGATGGTCTGGGTAAAGAAGCCAGCATGACTGACGAGGAGATCCAGACGGTTCTGCAGCAGTACGACGCCAAGATCAACGAGTTGACCAAGGCCAAGTCTGACAAGGATGCCGTGGATAACCAGAAGAAGGGTGAAGAGTACCTGGCTGCCAACGCCAAGAAAGAAGGCGTGAAGAGCACCGAATCCGGCCTGCAATACCTGGTCGAGAAGATGGGTACCGGCGCCAAGCCGAAGGCCACTGACATCGTCAAGGTCCACTACACTGGCACCCTGACCGACGGCACCAAGTTCGACAGCTCAGTCGATCGCGGCGAGCCGGCCACCTTCCCGCTCAACCAGGTGATCCCTGGCTGGACCGAAGGTGTGCAGCTGATGCCGGTGGGTTCCAAGTTCAAGTTCTTCCTGCCGTCCGAGCTGGCCTATGGTGAGCACGGTGCAGGTTCCATCCCGGCCAATGCCGTGCTGGTGTTCGATGTTGAGCTGTTGGCGATCGAGAAGCCGGCTGCTGATGGCGACAAAGCCAAGAAGTAAGCGCTCATCGTTGAAACAAAAACGGCTCCTCAAGGAGCCGTTTTTACTTGTATATCTTCGTAAATAGCGGGATAAAAGAGAGCGTCGCCAATTGTGCTAAGATGGCGGACAAGACCTGAAATAGACAACAAAATCAATTGCAAGGATGGCTCCCGTGGCTGAAAGCAAACCTCGAGTCCTGTTGGTGGAAGATACCCGCAGTCTGGCGGTGGTTTATGAACAGTATCTGGCCCAGGATGGCTATGAGGTGCTGCTGGCCGATTGTGGCCAGCAGGCGCTCGCACAGTTGTTGACCAGCCCGCCGCCTGTGGTGCTGCTTGACCTCGAACTGCCCGACATGTCCGGCATGGATATCCTGCAACAGATTACTGAGCAGCAACTGCCCTGCTCCGTGGTGGTGATCACGGCCCATGGCTCGGTGGATGTGGCGGTGGAGGCGATGCGCCTCGGCGCTTTCGACTTCCTGACCAAGCCGTTCGACGGCAAACGGCTGTGTGCCACCGCTCGTAACGCCCTCAAGCACCAGCAACTGAGTTCGCTGGTGGCCCAGTACCGGGAGAACTTCGAGCGCAGCTCGTTCGCCGGTTTCATCGGTGCCTCCATGCCGATGCAGGCCGTCTATCGCATCATAGAGAGCGCGGCGCCGAGCAAGGCGACCGTGTTCATCACAGGGGAGAGCGGCACCGGCAAAGAGGTGTGCGCCGAGGCCATTCACCAGTGCAGCCCCCGCAGCGAGCAGCCCTTTATCGCGCTCAACTGTGCCGCCATTCCCCACGATCTGATGGAGAGCGAGATCTTTGGCCATGTGAAGGGATCTTTTACCGGCGCCCAGGGGGATCGCAAGGGGGCTGCCAGTCTGGCGGACGGTGGCACCCTGTTTCTGGACGAGATCTGCGAGATGGATCTCGACCTCCAGAGCAAGCTGCTGCGCTTCATCCAGACCGGTACCCTGCAACGGGTCGGCAGCGGCAAGCTGGAGACAGTGGACGTGCGCTTCGTTTGCGCCACCAACCGGGATCCCCTGATAGAGGTGAAGGCGGGACGTTTTCGCGAGGATCTCTATTACCGTCTGCACGTGATCCCCCTCAGCCTGCCACCGCTGCGTGAGCGGGGCGAGGATATACTGCTGCTGGCACGCAGTCTGTTGCAGAGCTACACCAGAGAAGAGAACAAGCGCTTCAAGGATTTTGATGCCGAGGTGGCACGGGTGCTGCTCGATTACCCTTGGCCTGGCAACGTGCGCGAGCTGCAAAACGTAGTGCGCAACATAGTGGTGCTCAACGATCGCGAACTGGTGAATCTGGACATATTGCCACCGCCGCTCAGCGGCCGCAGGGGCGGGGTGGTGGCCATGGCGCCAGCCAGCACGGCCAGCGGTGTTGCCATGCCTTCGCTCAATACGCCGATCCGCCCACTCTGGCTGGTGGAAAAAGAGGTGATCGAGCAGGCCATCGCAAGCTGTGACGGCAATATCCCCAAGGCGGCGGCACTGCTGGAGATCAGCCCTTCCACTATTTATCGCAAGAAGCAGAGCTGGGAAGAGGCTAGCCTGGTTTGAGTGGCGAGGCATGGTCAATGTCCCGCCATCGAGCAGGCAATCGCCAGTGGTAATGGTAATACTCCCAAGGCGGCGATTCTGCTGGAGATCAGCCCCTCAATCCTCTCATTTATCGCCAGAAGCAGAGCCGGGAAGAGGCGAGCCTGGTTTGAGGCAGGTGTCGGGATGGCATCCATGATCCCTGGTTGATGAGTATGTGTGCGGGGCGGCTAACTGGCCGCCCCGCTGCTTTGCTAGAGGCTGTTTGTCAGAGCTTGGCCAGCTGCTTGAGCCTGGCCAGCCGCTCTGCCCCGTTGGCCCTGAGCCAGCCATCCTGTGACAGCAGAAACCAGGCCCGGGCGAAGTATTCGGCTGCGGCCGGGTCAGACAGTACCAGTGCATTTTCCCCCAGCTCTTCGAACACATAGCCATCCTCGGGGGCGCCAGCGGCGGCTATATCGTCTTTCAGCTGTGTCAGCTCGGCATGCGCCTGTTCGTGCTGCCCCTGGGCCCGGCTCAGGCGGGCCAGACTCCAGCGGGCGATAAAAGCCTTGGCCTGGTTGTTGTGCTGCTCGTGCCAGGTCAGACACTTTTGCTGGGATATCCTTGCTTCATCGAAACGACCCAGCTCGAACAGGGTCCAGCCCTGGTTGTTGTAGAGGGTGGCGAGCCAGCCGCGCACCTGCTTGTCCTGGCTGCGCTCTGCCAGCTCCATCGCCAGCTGGTTCCAGCGGCTCTGCTCCTCCAGCGGGGCGGCGATGGCGATCATGTGCGCTGCATCGATGGCGAGATACAGCTCCTTGTGCTTGAGCCCGAGCTGCCAGGCCTGTTCAAACTGCGTCTTGGCGCTGGCCTTGTCGCCGGCGGAGTTGAAGGTGCGGCCGCGTTCCAGCAAGACGCGCAAGCGGGCCCGCGGGGTGGCCTCGGTGAGGCGGAGTTCGATGTCGTCGAGCAGCTGGTGCGCCTCGGCAAACTGGCGTTGCAGCGAATGGGTGCGGGCTATCTGGGTGAGCAGCTCCAGCTCGTACTGCAGATCGGTGGTGCGCGCCTCGGGAAGCAGAGTGTTAAAGCGCAGGGCGCTGGCGGCGGGATCCCGATAATCCCACTGCGCCATGAAATCGGGTGGATTGTCCATTTGGCCTCCTTGCTGGCGATCCTGTCACCAAGATGCCTGCAGGCCACTATTTGCACAAGGGGCACTCGTCACAGAGTGCCCCTTGAGTCATGCCAACACCCGTTGTCAGCCGGTCAGTAGACCATGGCCAGGCTCATCAGCATCAGGCCGAGGGCGGCAAAGGCCCCCTCCTTGATGGCGAGGCGAGGCACCAGCGCCTTGGGCAGGGCCGGAAACAGACTCAAGGCAAAGCCGAGCCCCGGCATCAGCCAGTGAAAGGCCGGGTTGCGCAGGCTCGGGTCTGCCGCACCATTGATGATGATCAGCAGGATGAAGAGGGTGAAGGCCGGCAGAATAAACCAGCGGGCGCTGCCGGCGGCAACGGCGCGCAGCGGCGAGATGCGATATAGCAGCATGGTCACCAGAAAGAGCACAAAGGGGGCCAGCAGGTAGAGCGGAGCGGGGTTCATAACGAATTTCCTGAAAACAGATGACCAGACAGTCTGGGTTGGCAATAGCTTGGTTGGCAACAGCTTGGGCTGGGAACAGACAGAGGCAGGATTTAATCAGCCTTCAATTAGCCTGGCCAGCCTGATGGCCCGGCTCTGTGAAGCGGATCCCGGACAAAGGTTTGCGGCCTCTTAGCGTAACCACAACCAGACGGCGACAAAGCCGAGCCAGCTGGCGGCCAGCAGGGCCCATGGCAGCGGATGGTGGCGAGTGACCTCGATGACCTCAAGGACTTCATCCTGTTCGTCGTCTTGCTGCGCTTGCTGGCTCTGTTTCGCTTTGGTCTGCAGCTTCTTCTGGCGACTGGCTTCGCGAGCCCGCGCCTTTATCTGCTTTTTATACTCGTCGATCCCTTTCTGGATCCCCTGGGCGATAAGCTGGGTCTGCTCCTTGGTCTGCCCCGGCTTCTGGTTGGCACGGGCAATTTTCATCGCCTCCTGCTGGGTCTCGGGGGAAATCTTGTCGTACTTGGCCATCAACACACTCCTCGGGCATGGGGGAGGGAGTATGCCACAAAACCGCGTTTCGTGGGGCTAGGTCAGGTATGGCTACAAATGAGAAATACCTCAATAAAAGCATTTAAAAATCAGTAGCAAAGGGCAAGTTTGGCCATCGATCACAATTAACAACATTTGTGAGTCGCTGATGAAAATTTCCTCTTCGTTGTTTGTTATATTTGGGCCCGACCTGCTGGATGGGGTCACTAAATAACAAAACAATCAAGGTGATATGGAAATGAATAATAACGTTATCAAAGGCGGCGTGGCCCTAGCCGTGCTGGCGGCACTGACGGGTTGCAATATCTCCAAAAACGACAGCGTTGCCCCCTGCACCGAAAATGTCTGCAAACTGACCATTCTGCATACCAACGATACCCACGGCCGTTTCTGGAACAACGCGGAAAACGAATATGGTATGGCGGCCCAGAAGACGCTGGTCGAGCGGCTGCGTAGCGAGGCCAAGGCGGCTGGCAGCAATGTGCTGGTGCTCTCCGGCGGTGACGTGAATACCGGGGTACCCGAGTCGGATCTGCAGGATGCCGAACCCGATTTCATGGCGATGAACAGCATCCGCTACGACGCCATGGCGGTGGGCAACCACGAATTCGACAACCCCCTCAGCGTTATCGAGAAGCAGCGCAAGTGGGCCAAGTTCCCCATGCTCTCCGCCAACATCTATGACAAGGCGAGTGGCAAGCACTACTTCGACCCCTACAAGGTGTTCAAGCTGGAGAACGGTCTCAAGGTTGCCGTGCTGGGCCTGACCACCGAGGATACCGCCCAGCTGGTGGATCCCGACAACGTCAAAACCCTGGAGTTTCGCGATCCGACCACGGAAGCGGCCAAGCTGGGCAAGCAGATCCGTGCCAAGAAGGAGGCCAATCTGGTCTTCGCCATCACCCACATGGGCCACTATGCCGATGGCCAGCACGGCAGCAACGCGCCGGGTGATGTGGAGATGGCTCGCAAGCTGCCGGCCGGCACCCTGGATGCCATTATCGGCGGCCACTCCCAGAATCCGGTCTGCATGGAGCCGGGCAGTGCGAACAAGTACGCCAACTTCAAGCCGGGTGATGCCTGCCTGCCGGATCAGCAGAATGGCACCTGGATCATGCAGGCCCATGAGTGGGGCAAATATGTGGGTCGTGCCCAGTTTGACTACCAGAATGGCAAGCTGACCCTGACCAGCTATGAGCTGATCCCGGTCAACCTCATCAAGCGCAACGCCAAAGGCGAGGCAATCGATGCCAGCGGTGTCGTGACCAAAGACCCGGCCAAAATGCAGTTCGTGCAGGACGAGATCGTGAAGGATCCCGAGCTCTACAACACCCTGCTCACCTATCAGGAGAAGGGTCAGCAAGAGCTGAATGTCGTCATTGGCTCGGCAGATGGCTTGCTGGTGGGGGATCGCAACTCGGTGCGCAACAAGCAGACCAACCTGGGTCGCCTGATCACGACGGCGACCACCGGCAAGCTGGGTGTTGACTTCGGTATCGTCAACTCCGGCGGTGTGCGTGACAGCATCCCGGACGGCGACATTACCTATCGCAGCGTGCTGCTGGTGCACCCCTTTGGCAATACGGTCAACAAGGCGGTGATGAAGGGGAGCGAGCTGGCGACCTATCTGGGCCAGGTTGCTACCAAAACCCGCAACACCGGTGGCTACGCCCAGTTTGGCGGCATCAATATGGCGGTGGATTGCCAGGCCAAGAGCGTGAATATCAGCAGCATCGGTGGCAAGGCGTTTGACCCGGCCGCCACTTACAGCTTCGCCATCCCGAGCTTCAGTGCCTCCGGTGGTGATGGCTATCCGAAGATCGATACCATCAACGCCGGCCTGGTCGATGCTGCCGTGCTGAAGGAGTACATCGAGGTCAAGAAGACCATCAACGTTGCCGACTATCAGCCGGCCAACGAGGTGACCTATCTGAACTCTACTTCCGCAGAAGGGTGCAACTAAGCAACCTTGCATAGCCATCACAGGAGCCGTACTTGGCGGCTCCATGCAGAGAGATCCCCGGGCCTTGTCCGGGGATTTTTTTATCTTGTGACGATGACCTGAGCCGGTTAGGCACCGGCTGCCCGGTGCTTGGTATCCCTGCTACAAGGCGCTTTTCCCTTTATCCTGCCGCCCACACTCGACGTTTACCGCTCTGCGACCTATTGGCTGGATCGGCCATATCCCTTTGAGGGGCCGCGGGCAGCGCTAAAGGCACAAGGAAATGCGCATCCTGCCACTATAAATTTAATTTATAGCTTTTGCTGAAATGAACTCATTTTTACTTATACCAAACCTGTGGCAGGAGAGAGGCTCTGCCAGATCCGTTTATCGGCCCTGACAAGCCTTCCGCCGATTTTTGTGGCGATAGAGCGAGCAAAAAAAGAGGCAGCCGGATGGCTGCCTCTTTTGTCCCGGATGAGCGTCGCTTTACAGCTGCTCGATGCCGACTATGTGCCAAGGTGCATTGTCCTTGGCCAGGTTGCGCTCGAGGTGCCACACCTCCTTGATGTCCTCCTCGACCTGCTCCTGGCGATCCATGTAGCGGCCGCTGAAGCGCACGCTGACCTGGGCCCAGTCGCTGCCGTAGTCGGCACGCACCAGCTGGGTATCCACATACATGACTTCGGTATGCTGCTCACCGGTCAGCTCGGCACGCTCCGCTTTGAGCTGTTCGAACAGCTCAGGGCTCACGTACTCGCGTACCTTTTCCAGATCGTTTTTATTCCAGGATTCTTGCAGGGTGCGGTAGTGATCACGGGCACCTGACAGGAAACCGTTCATGTCAAAACCTGGCGGCAGACGGAAGGGCACGTCGCTGTCGGCAAAGCCGGTCGCTTGCGGTGCACTGTTGCTCTGCTCGAACTGCTGGGGGGCGGCCGATGGCGGCTGATAGCCGGCGTAGGCGGCCTGTGGCTGGGGCGAGGCCGCCTTGCTTCTGCGCATGGCACGGAACAAGAAGACGGCGCCCAGCGCCAGAGCGGCGATCAGCAGCATGTCCATGCCTTGCAGACCTTCAAATGCACCGCTACCCAGCAGGTAGGCGAACAGACCACCGGCCAGCAGGCCGCCGAGCAGACCACCCATCATGCCACCCTTCTTCGGTGCGGCCTGAGCCCCGACCGTCGGGTTCTTGCTGTCGACGGGCTTGGCCGCCGGCTGGGCCGGAGCCGTCTTGTAGTTCTTGCCAAAGGATTTACCGCCGCCAAACTTCTTGGCTTCGGCCATGGGTGCCCCCAGGCCAATGGCCAGGATCACGGCAAACAGGGTCAGCATTTTTTTCATTTTGACTCTTTTCACTCTCATCAGTGGGTGGGGCAAGCTCAGCGCGGCGCATGGCAGGCTGCCTGTCCCGCGTTGTATTGCAGCTTGCGACTATGATTAACATGCTTGTCATGAATTATTCATGAACAGATTGTCCCGATCGGGGGCATCAGAGGAGAAGGCAATGAAAAGTCGACGACCGAGCCGCAAGGAGCGCAAGTTGCGCAACAAGGCGAGAGCCAAGCCCCATGACCAGATCCTGGTCTGGCCCTTTATCATGGCTCTGTCCCAATTACGTGTTGAAAGGCTAATCTTGAAGTAGGCC
>NZ_CAWNYS010000516.1:0-10627 GCF_963878295.1 Aeromonas sp. HMWF014
CCCTCATAGCCCAGCTGGCGCCAGCTCTCATACACGAACACCGCCACCGCATTGGCGAGGTTCATGCTGCGGCTCTGGGGCAGCATGGGGATGCGCAGCCGCTGCTCGAACGGTAGGCTCTCGATGAGATCCGCAGGCAGGCCACGGCTCTCAGGGCCGAACAGCATGGCGTCGCCGGGGGCAAACTGCACGGCCGAATGGGCGGTACTGCCCTTGGTGGTGCAGGCGAATACCCGCGTGGGCGCCACTTCTGCCAGAAAGGCGTCATAGTCAGGCCAGCGCTTCACCTCGGCAAACTCGTGATAATCGAGCCCGGCCCGTTTCACCCGCTTGTCATCCCACTCGAAACCCAGCGGCTCTATCAGGTGCAGCCGGTAGCCAGTGTTGGCGCAGAGACGGATGATGTTGCCGGTGTTGGGCGGGATTTCCGGTTGGTAAAGTACTATGTCGAGCATGGCGGGATCCTGATGGGGTCTAGATTGGGCCGAAAGGGGCGCCAGCATACCCAGCGCCCGGGTGGATGAAAAGAGGTGACTCAGCCGATGGGCAGGCGGATGGTAATGGTCAGTCCGGCCGGCTGGTTGCTGCTGGCGCGTATGGTGCCACCGTGACGCTGGATCGCCTCCGAGGCGATGGCCAGCCCGAGCCCGGTGCCGCCAGTCTTGGCATTGCGGGCATCATCCACCCGAAAGAAGGGCAGGAACAGCTGGGCCTGCTGATCCACCGGCACGCCGGGGCCATCGTCGCGTATGGTCATCACCCACTCCCGTCCTTCCCGATACCAGTCCACCTTGATGAACTCGCGTGCGTACTTGAGCGCGTTACGCAGCGGATTCTCCAGCGCCCGCACCAGCAGCTCGGGCCACATCCGGATCGACTCGGTCGGCAGGGGCGGCAGACGTAATTGCTTGCCGCTCTGGTTGGCCTCGAACATGGCGTCGTCCAGCATGGGCTCCAGCAGCTCCGCCAGCGGCATCACCACAGGCACTTCCACGTGTTGCTGCACCCGCGACAGGTCGAGCAGGTCGCCGATCAGCTTGTCGAGCCGGCCAATCTCTGACTCTATCCGGGCCAGCTCGCTGCTGTCCCCCTGCTTGCGACGGATCAGCGCCTGTGCCAGCTGGATGCGGGTAAGCGGGCTGCGCAGCTCGTGGGAGATGTCGGACAACAGCTGCTTTTGCTTCTGGATCATGTTCTTGAGGGTATCGACCATGTGGCTGACGTGATCCGCCAGCTGGCCGATCTCGTCACGCCGCCCCAGGTTGGGGATCTGCATCTCCAGGTTGCCCTCCGCCAGCTGGGAGACAGACTGCTGCAACTGCAGTATGGGGCGGGTCAGCCGCCAGGCCAGCAGCAGGCAGAGCGGGGTGCTGACCAGCATGGCGATGCCCAGGATCTGAACCGGGTGATCCAGGATCTGGATGAACAGGAACAGATAGGAGTTTTCGACATTGAGGCCGAAGTAGACGTGATAGATCTGGCCGCGATGTTCCATCTGGAAGGGGCCAGCGATGGCCTGCTGGTGTTCGCTGCCCAGCATGGGCTTGGCCGGGTTGTCCGAATCGAGCATGAAGCGGACCACGAACTTGCTCAGGTGAGTAGTGGATTGCATCTGGCCTGTTGCATCGCGCAGATAGATGTTGTCTACCGGCAGCAGGCCCGCCGCTTCTATGGCCTGGACCAGATCGAACTCCTGCGCGGGATCCGCCCCCTTCTGCAACGCCTTCAGATTGTTGTTCATCCGGGTCATCTCATGCGCCGGCAAGGGGATGATGTTGCGGGGATCTAGGGTTGGCAGTATCACGACGGCCGCCAGCACCACCAGCAGCATGAGCCAGAACCAGAGGAAGATCTGGGTGGAGAGGCCATTGAAGGTACGGGCTGTGCTCATGCCTGTTCCAGCCACAGATAGCCGCGTCCGCGCACCGTCTTGAAGCGGGGCTGGCCATCGGTACGCTCCGGCAGTTTCTTGCGCAGGTTGCTCAGGTGCATATCGATGGCGCGATCGAAGGGCTCCAGCTTCTTGCCGAGCACCTGCTCGGAGAGATGGCCCTTGCTGATGATCTGGCCGGGGTTGCGCAGCAGGCACTCCAGCAGCCCGAATTCGGTGGCGGTGAGCTCCAGCAGCTGATCACCGCTGCTGGCCTGTTGCAGGCCGGGTTGCAGCACCAGATCCATGAAGCGGAGCTCTTCGGAGATGCCGCCGCGCTGGGGCTGGGCATTTTGGGTCCGGCGCAATATGGCGCGCACCCGGGCCAGCAGCTCCCTGTCGTCAAATGGCTTGGCGAGATAGTCGTCGGCCCCGGCTTCCAGCCCGTTGACCCTGTCCTGGCTGTCGCCACGGGCAGTCAGCATCAGCACCGGCGTGTCGTGGGTCGTGCGCAGCCTGGACAGCATGGCGAAGCCGTTGAGCCTGGGCATCATGACGTCCAGCAGCACCAGGTTGAAGTCCTGCTCTGCCAGTCGCTGCAACCCCTCTTCGCCATCTTCGGCGACGGTGACCTGGAAGCCTTCCAGAGTCAGAATTTCGGTGAGCAGCTGGGTCAGCTCGAGATCGTCGTCGACCAGGAGTATTTTGTGCATCTGATAGTCATTCCGCTGATTTTTCACGCCAAGCCGGCGCAGGGGTCAGGGTATAATAGATTTTTAACCGCAAGAGGAAAGCCGGTTTTGAGCCATCAACAATATTCCCGCTGGGTGACGCTGGCCAGCATGGCCGCCGTTACCACGGCTACTGTGCTGATCACCGGCAAGCTGATCGCCTGGCTCATGACGGATTCATCGAGTCTGCTGGCGTCGCTCACCGACTCCCTCATGGATGTCAGCGCTTCCATCATCAACCTGCTGGCCATTCGTTATGCACTGGCCCCGGCCGATGACGAGCACCGCTTCGGCCACGGCAAGGCGGAGTCGCTGGCGGGGCTCATCCAGTCTGCGTTTATTTCGGGCTCGGCCCTGCTGCTGGTGATGCACGGCATTTCCTCCTTGCTCAACCAGGCGCCCATACTGCGGCTCGAAGCGGGCCTCTGGGTCAGCGGCGGTTCTATCGTGCTGACCCTGCTGCTGGTCAGTTTCCAGGGGTTTGTCATCCGCAAGACCAACAGTGTGGCCATCAAGGCCGACATGTTGCACTACCGTTCCGACCTGCTGCTCAATGGCGGCGTTTTGCTGGCGCTGGTGCTGGCGGGGCGGGGCTGGTTCTGGGCCGATGGCCTGTTTGCCATCCTGATCGGCCTGTTCCTGCTGTGGGGCGCCATCCATATCGGTTATGAGTCGGTGCAGGCGCTACTCGATCGTCAGTTGCCAGCCGAAGAACAAGCGAGAATAATGGCTCTCTGCTGTGAAGTCGAAGGTGTCCACGGGGTGCATGATCTGCGTACCCGTCAATCCGGTCCGACCCGCTTCGTGCAGTTGCATCTGGAGCTGGATGATCAGCTCCCTCTGATTAAGGCCCATCAGATCGCCGATGAAGCCGAACTGGCGGTGCGTCAGGAATTTGAGCGCATGGATGTAATTATTCATATGGACCCCATCTCTGTGGTGCACCAGGAACAGCAAGGCACTCCATCAGAACAACAGTAGGCTGTAACATGGATGATCTGGTTGCCAAAACCTGGCAAAAAATTGAGCGAGAAGCGGCATGCATGGTGACCGAAGAGCCCATGCTGGCCAGCTTCTTTCATTCCACCATTCTCAATCACAAGAACCTGTGCTCGGCCCTCAGCTTTCAGCTGGCCAACAAGCTCGACAGCGCCACCATGCCAGCCATCGCCCTGCGCGAGGTGATCGAGCTGGCCTTGCGCAGCGAGCCCGATCTGTTGGCGGCAGTGGCGGCCGACATCTGCGCCGTGCAGGAGCGTGACCCTGCGGTCGATCTCTTCTCCACCCCGCTGCTCTACCTCAAGGGCTTTCATGCCCTGCAAGGGTATCGGGTTGCCAACTGGCTGTGGCGTCAGGGCCGTCGCTCGCTGGCGCTTTACCTGCAAAACCAGATCTCCGTAGTGTTCGGGGTCGACGTGCACCCGGCGGCGCGGATCGGTAAGGGCATCATGTTTGACCATGCCACCGGCATAGTGGTCGGCGAGACGGCGGTGATCGAGGACGATGTCTCCATCCTGCAGAGCGTGACCCTGGGCGGTACAGGCAAGGAGGGCGGTGATCGCCACCCCAAGATCCGCGAGGGGGTGATGATAGGGGCGGGCGCCAAGGTGCTCGGCAATATTGAAGTGGGGAGGGGCGCCAAGATAGGTGCCGGCAGCGTGGTGATCAACCCGGTGCCACCGCACACCACAGTGGCTGGCGTACCGGCCAAGATAGTGGGCCGCCCGGAGTGCGACAAGCCTTCGCTGGATATGGATCAGTGCCTCTGATCCCCTGACCGAGACGATTCGATGGCCAAACGCTGGTCAGGTTATCTGATCCTGGGGATGTGGCTGCTCAACCTGCTGCACCTCTATCTGGGATTATCCCCCTGGCCGGCGGCCATCGCTGCCTGGGCTGCCTCCCTGCTCACCTGGCCCTGGCTAGTGGGGGCGGCCAAACGGCAGGCAATCGCCCTGTACGGAGCGGCTCTGTTGCTGCTGATCTTCTCCTGGTGGCGGGGCGCGAGCCTCAACCCGGGCGCCTGGCTGCTGCCCAACATCAACATGCTCACCATGTTTGCCGCAGTGAGCACCCTCAACCTGGCGACGTCAGGCTTGCTGACCGGCACTGCCTCCTGGTCAGGTCGCAAGGGGCTGTGGAGCACCATGGCCAGCCTTAACCTGCTGGGGGCTGTCATCAACCTCTCTGTGCTGTTCATCATTGGCGATCGGCTGGAGCGTGCAGGCACGCTGGAGCGGCGCCAAGTGATGGTGCTGAGCCGGATCTTTTGTGCCGCGGCCTTCTGGTCTCCCTTCTTTGTCGCCATGGCGGTGGCGCTCACCTATGCCCCTGGCCTGCAATTGTCGAGCATACTGCCGTTTGGCGTGGTTGCCGCGCTGCTGGCGATGGGACTGACTGCCTGGCAGGTGGAGCGACTCGGGGTTGAAGACTTTGCTGGCTACCCGCTGCGGTTGCAGACCCTTGGGCTGCCAGTGGCCTTGGCGCTGTTGGTGCTGCTGATCAAGCAGATTTGGCCATCGCTCGGCATTTTGGCTGTGATCGCTCTGGTGGCGCCCGTGCTGGCGCTGCTCTTTATGCCGAGGGTCGGACGCAAGGCGGCGCTCAAGCGACAGGTGCTGGAGCGCTTCCCGGCCATCGGCGGTCAGCTGGTGCTGTTTCTGGGGGCCGGTTTGCTGGCCGCCGGTATCAACAGTGCGCTGTCGGTGCTCGAACTCGGTGGCGAGCACGGGCTGCCGCTCTTTAACCACTTCGGCTGGCTGGAGTCCTCGCTCACCCTGTTGCTGATCCTGCTGGTGGCCATCGTCGGGGTGCATCCGCTCATCAGCATCTCCGGGCTGGCGCCGCTGTTGTGGCCGTTGGCGCCGGATCCCAGCCTGCTTGGCATGTGCTTCTTGCTGGGGTGGGGGCTGGCGACCGGCACCAGCCCGCTCTCCGGATCCAATCTGGCACTGGCCTCCCGTTACAACCTGAGTGCCGGATTGATCCTGCGCTGGAACCTGCTCTATGGCCTGCTGATGTACGCTGTCGCCTGTCTGTTACTGGGGGCCTATATCGCCTTGCATGGATAAGGGCGGTTCCATCAGGATGGCGCCAATGATGCTCTGTTGGTGGGGCCGTTTACGCATAGTTCAGTGTGTTGTCGCGGCTCGGGCGCAGGATGCGAGAAAAACAGACGCATATTTAGGCAATACATCTATGGAAGGCGCATTTTACAGCGCACTGGCTTGTTTGTGCTGATGCCCTCAGGGTATGCTGGCTTCACGCGCTTGAATCGCCCTCTGTGGGGCATCGCAATTGAACATACAGGTATGCATATGTCACTAGAAGTCCTTGAGCAACTCGAATCCAAAGTACAATCCGCCGTCGACAACATCTCTCTGCTGAAGATGGAGCTGGACGAGCTGAAAGAGCAAAACGGCAAGCTGCAAGACGAAAACCATCAGCTGCGCAACGAACATGTTGCCTGGCAGGAACGTCTGCGTGCCTTGCTGGGCAAGATGGATCAGATGGGCGAAACCATCTAATTCATCGCCTTCAGGCAGAATTGAAAACGGGCCGCTCCATGAGCGGCCCGTCTGTTTTTGGCGGGGTGCGGATTACAGTGCCAGCAGCTGTTTGACCGTCTTCTCGATGCCGTCCGCCGCTTCGACAATATTGTTGGCCAGCATGTAGGCGGGGGTGGAGATCACCTTGCGCTCCTGATCCACCACGAACTCGTTGACCGGGCAGTTGAGGTGGCTGCCGCCCATGGCCTCGATGGCGTTGGCGGTCCCTTCGTCATGGCCTATGGTGGCCAGAGTGCCGGCGCCATAGATGAGCGGGGTCATGGCCGGTGCGATGCAGATGTAGGCCGCCGGCTTGTGGGCATTGGCAAAGCTCTGACAGGCTTTCAGCACATCCGGCTGGATTTGGCACCCGGCGCCCTTGGTGGCGAAGTCGCACAGGTTCTTGGCTGCGCCAAAGCCACCTGGCACCAGCAGGGCGTCATAGTCGGCCGCATCCAGCTCGGCCACATCCCTGATCTGGCCGCGACAGATGCGAGCGGCTTCGACCAGCACGTTACGGCTCTCCCTCTCGCTGATTTCTCCGGTCAGGTGATTGATAACATGGAGCTGCGCCACGTTCGGTGCGAAGCATTGGGTGGTGGCACCCTGGCGGGCCAGCGCCAGCAGGCTGATGACGGCCTCATGGACTTCGGCACCATCAAAGACGCCACAGCCACTCAAAATCACGGCCACTTTTTTCATGGCAAACCCCTCGTTGTTGAAAATGTGAGCCAAGATGGATTGTTGTACTTTTGTATGGTTATCGCTCGCCATCCGCTGGTCAAGTCATCTTGCTGTGCTAGGATTGTTTAGTTTTGGATCCTGCCGTACCTACTCCCTTAAATCTTTTTCCACATTGATCGAGATCATTTCAACAGTCTCATGATCGGTTTTCTATGTCTTAGTTTACTGTTTTATATGGATTTTTATATTTTTGTGCACAGTTTTATCACGGTCGATCATACTGCCCCCCATTTTTGAACACAGACTTATCCACAGCTTGAGTCCCTTTGGCTGCCCGTTTATGGGGCTGCAGCTCCCCTTGGTGTGAGGGGGGCCCTGTGGCATCCTAGCGGCTGTTTATCTCTGGCAGGACGATTTCATGGCCCCTAGCACCCCCCTTATTCTGGTCGACGGCTCTTCTTATCTTTACCGTGCCTTCTTCGCCTCCCAGCAGGCCGATCTGCGTACATCGACCGGTTTGCCGAGCGGCGCCGTCCGTGTCATGGCCAACATGATGCGCAGCCTGCGCAAGCAATACCCTGACTGCCATGTGGCCGTAGTGTTCGACGCCAAGGGCAAGACCTTCCGCGACGACATCTATCCCGAGTACAAGGCGACCCGTGCCAGCATGCCGGACGATCTGCGCAGTCAGGTCGCCCCCATCCATCAGATGATCAAGGCGATGGGTTTCCCCTTTTTGATGGTGGAAGGCGTCGAGGCGGACGACGTGATCGGCACCCTGGCCCGCCAGGCGACCGAGAAGCAGCTGCCGGTGCTGATCAGTACCGGTGACAAGGACATGGCGCAGCTGGTCTCCGACCATGTCACCCTGATCGACACCATGAAAGATGTGAAGACCGATCGGGAAGGGGTGATCGAGAAGTTTGGCGTGCCGCCGGAGCTCATCATCGACTATCTGGCCCTGATGGGTGACAAGGTCGACAACATTCCCGGTATGACCGGCGTCGGCGAGAAGACGGCGCTGGCCCTGTTGCAGGGGATCGGCAGCATAGACGAGATCGCCGCCAACCTCGACAAGGTGGCCGCGCTCGGTTTCCGTGGTTCCAAGGCGTTCGCCGACAAGTTCCGCGAGCAGGAGGAGCAGGTGCGCCTCTCTTATGTTCTGGCCACCATCAAGACCGATGTCGAGCTGGAGCAGAGTCTGGAACAGCTGCTGCTCAAACCGGTCGACAAGGAGTCCCTGCTGGCGGTCTACCGCGAATACGAGCTGCGCAACCTGATCAAGGAGCTGGAGTCCGGTGGTGAAGAGAGTGCTGGACAGGAAGAGGCTGGCGATGACAGCGCCGCTCCGGTTGTCGCCATCGAAACCGACTACCACTGCATTCTGGACGACGCCGAGTTTGACGGCTGGCTGGCCCAACTGCAGGCCGCACCACTGTTCGCCTTCGATACCGAAACCACCAGTCTTGACTATATGGAGGCGCGGATCGTCGGTGTCTCCTTCGCGGTTGAGCCGGGCAAAGCCGCTTATGTGCCGTTTGGCCACGACTATCTCGGGGCGCCGGTACAGCTGAGCGAAGCCGTGGTGTTGGGCAAGCTCAAACCGCTGCTGGAAGACCCGACCCGTCTCAAGGTGGGGCAGAATCTCAAGTACGATCGCAACGTGCTGCTCAACCACAACATCGACCTGCAAGGTATCGCCTACGACACCATGCTCGAATCCTACGTGCTTAACTCCACTGCCAGTCGTCACGACATGGATTCGCTGGCCAAGCGTTACCTCGGGGTCGAGACCACTTCGTTTGAAGATATTGCAGGCAAAGGGGTCAAGCAGCTCACCTTCAATCAGATCGAGCTGGAGCAGGCTGCCCCTTATGCGGCAGAAGATGCCGATATCACCCTGCGTCTGCACCAGACCCTGTGGGGTCAGCTGGAGGCCGTGCCAGGCCTTTCCAGAGTATTCAGCGAAATCGAGCTGCCGCTGCTGCCGGTGCTGGCGCGGATGGAGTTGCTCGGGACCACCATAGATCCCAAGTTGCTGCACCAGCAGAGTCAGGAGATCGAACTGCGTCTGGCCGAGCTGGAGCGTCAGGCCCATGAGCTGGCCGGACAGGAGTTCAACCTCTCCTCGCCCAAGCAACTGGGGGAGATCCTCTTCACCAAACTGGGGCTGCCGATCATCAAGAAGACCCCCAAGGGGGCGCCGTCCACCGCAGAAGAGGTGCTGGCCGAGCTGGCGGAAACCTACGAGCTGCCGCGCCTCTTGATGGAGCACCGCACTCTGGCCAAGCTCAAGTCCACCTACACCGACAAGTTGCCGCTGATGATCAAGCCCCAGACCGGGCGGGTACACACCTCCTATCATCAGGCGGTGGCGGCCACGGGTCGTTTGTCATCGTCTGACCCCAACCTGCAGAACATCCCGGTGCGCAACGAGCAGGGGCGCCGGATCCGTCAGGCCTTCATTCCTAGCGCCGGTTACAAGCTGGTGGCGGCGGACTACTCCCAGATCGAGCTGCGCATCATGGCGCACCTCTCCGGTGACAAGGGTTTGCTGACCGCGTTCGCCGAGGGCAAGGACATCCACAAGGCAACCGCTGCCGAGGTATTCGGCGTGACGCTCGATGCGGTCACCACCGACATGCGCCGCAGCGCCAAGGCGATCAACTTCAGCCTTATCTACGGCATGAGTGCCTTTGGTCTGGCCAAGCAGCTGGGGATCGGTCGCGCCGAAGCGCAGAAGTACATGGACCTCTACTTCGAACGCTACCCGGGCGTGCTGGAGTATATGGAGCGCACCCGCCAGCAGGCGGAAGCCCAGGGCTATGTCGAAACCCTGTTTGGCCGCCGCCTCTATCTGCCGGACATCAAGTCCCGCAACGCCGGTTTGCGCAAGGCTGCCGAGCGGGCCGCCATCAACGCCCCGATGCAGGGCACTGCTGCCGATATCATCAAGCGTGCCATGATCAACGTGGACAGCTGGATCCGCGGTATCGAGGATGAGTCGATCCGTATGCTGATGCAGGTACACGATGAATTGGTGTTCGAGATCCGCGAAGAGAAGCTGGAGGAGTACACCGCCATCATCAAGGAGAAGATGTCGGCAGCTGCCGAACTGCATGTGCCCCTGCTGGTCGAAGCTGGCACCGGCGATAACTGGGATCAGGCCCACTGATTTCCAGCCAGCCGTTCTGAACTGCTATATAGCTATATAAGAAGCGAAGCCCGGCATCATGCCGGGCTTCCTGTTTCTGCCTGCCCTATAAGGTCTCTTGCAGATACTCATCCTTGAGCAGGACATAGTTGTCGGCCGAGGTTTTGAGAAACGCAATCTCGGCGGGCTTGAGCGCCCGGGCCTGTTTGACCGGGTTGCCCATATAAAGGAAGCCAGCTTCGAGCCGCTTGCCCGGCGGCACCAGCGAGCCCGCGCCGATCATCACATCATCTTCGACCACCACCCCATCCAGAATGATGGCCCCCATGCCGACCAGCACCCGGTTGCCTATGGTGCAGCCGTGCAGCATCGCCTTGTGACCGACCGTGACATCTTCACCGATCAGCAGCGGATAGCCGTCAGGATTGCCGGCACTCTTGCGAGTCAGGTGCAGCACGGTGCCGTCCTGAATATTGCTGCGGGCGCCGATGCGGATATGGTTCACATCCCCCCGTGCTGCCACCATGGGCCAGATACTGGCATCGTCGGCCAGCTTTATATCTCCCACCAGTGTCGCGCAGGGATCTACATACACCCGTTTGCCCAGTTGCGGGCGTTTTCCCTTGTAGGGTCTCAGTCG